>CALFHQ010000447.1 GCA_937876385.1 uncultured Pseudomonadota bacterium | reverse complement strand
CAGAGCAAATCCTGATTCTCACTCGAGATGGGTCCCTTCAGAGAGCCGGATCCTATTTTGAGGAACGACAGGACTGGGAAGACGGACGTTGTGGGCCTCGGGTTTTGGGCGAGTGCTACCAGAAGTGCCGTTTGGCGAAAGCGTGGCCGGAGCCTTCTTTGAGGTAGCGCTCGAACGCAGCGGCCTTGTCTTCGTCCTCGAAGTAGACGGCGACTACGATCTTCCAGGGCGTCCACTTGGATGTGTGGGGTGAGGCTCCAGCGTTGTGCTCGGCCAGCCGCTTCTTGAGATTCTTGGTGATTCCGATGTAGCGCTGCTTGGGGTGAGGGATGGATTGAAGGAGGTAGACGTGCATGTGAAGTCGGCGTCGGAGTCTTGCTTGGGGGACGTTGGACGCCCTACTTCGCCCTCTACTTCGCCCTGGCTTCTGGCCAGGGCTACGAAGAGTGCTACGAAGGGCACCCTACTTCCAAAGCGCAATCCCTTACGGGCTTGCCCTTCGAAGCTCGGCGGCTGGTGCCGCCGAGCGAAGTAGGGTGGAGCTGAGGGGAATTGAACCCCTGACCTCTTGAATGCCATTCAAGCGCTCTCCCAACTGAGCTACAGCCCCAAATTTCAACGAGTTGTGTTTTTAGCCGATGGGGGCTTAGGTGTCAAGGAAAAAAGTGGTTCTTCGACAGCTTGTCTGAAGACCCCTGCGGATCATTTCCCTGGCTTGCAGGAAACCCGAGTGATGCTTTCCACGGTCTCCCACACCTTCTGCATTCTCAGCTTGATGACCCCCATGAGTTCTTTGCCGTTGGCGACCTCTGGACCGGAGCCTTTTCTTAGGATGTCGGCTACCAGATCGAGTTCGCTTTCCATGAGACAGTCGTCGGCAGCGACGGCCAGGCGGTAGACGTCTCGCACTTGTCTCAGGAAGGTGTGCGACGCTTGCAACACGTTGAGTTCGTAGCGGAACTTCGTGTCGATTGCCCGGGTCAGGTCAAAAAGGCTCTTGTCCAGGGGGCCCGACAGTTGGTGTTTGGCCTTGAGCATGAGCAGGGCCTGCTCGATGTCCCTCAGTCCGCCACGCCCCTCCTTGATGTCCACCTGCGTGGGGTCATTGTTGGTCATCGACTCGTGGCGCCATAGAATCTCCTGATAGAGTTGCCGGCAGAAGTTGTCTGCGTCGTTGAAGATTCGATCGTGGATGGAATCTTGGAACCGTTGCATGAATCGGGAACTGCCCACCAGCAGGCGCGCCCCCAAGATCTGAGTCATGTCGATGGTATCGGCGTGTCCGTCTTGAAACCACCCCTCAATTTCGCCAAAGCGGGTGACGAAGTGCCCGAAGTGGTCGGCGTATCGATACTGGGGGATGGTGCCTCGTTTGACCAACTCCCGGTGCATGAAGCGGGCCGTCGTATTGAGCAGCTTGAACAGTCTGGGGTTGTTGGAATCCAAGATCATAATGAAGTCGTAATCGTCGTCGAATGCTTGCCCTCGAGCGTAGCTTCCCGCTGCAAGAATGGCGAAGAGATCTTTGGTCTTCAGTTTGATTCCGGTTTCTTCGATGGCTCTCTTTTTGCACTCGGAATAGAGGGAGGACATGTAGTTGTCGGCGAACTCGATGAAGGGAATCCGGTAGCTATCGAGGGGCTCTCCCCGCAAAGCTCGAATGGCGCAGGAGAGGAAGGCGAGGTCGTAGTATTGTCCCAGGGACTCGATTCGATCCTCGCCGGACGTTTCACCTTTCTCCGATGATCCCAGATAGCCCAGGGCGAAGGTGTTCAGCCGTTCCACGTTTTGCAGTTGATGGATGAACTGTGGGGTGCTGTTGACCACTCGCCTGAAGAGTCGCCTGTAGTACTCGCTTCCCCCGGTTCTCAGCCAGATATAGTCCTTCAGGCGAGCCAGGACTGATCTTTGCTCCTCGTCCCACAGGTCTTGATCGAGGAGGGATTCGAACTCTTGGCGTTGGGTACGGTTCAAGACCTCGATGAATTGGTTCACGACCTCTGGGCGCGCAGCGTAAACTCCCAGCAGACCCTGCACCAGTCCATCTTCTTTGCGCATCTTATCGAGGAACTGCTCGACTACTCGGGCAAAGAGCCTGGTGCTTTGAGCCCCTGTCACACGGTGAATGGTGAGCACCAGTTCCAGGAAGGTCGTGGGGTCGGAGCTTGCGAATTGGAGGTAACCGTCGATGACGTTCTTTCGGCGAGCCCCTTTGAGTTTCATGGTGTCTTCAACCAGCTTTCCAGCGAGGGCGCCTCCGTCGCTTTTCAGCGTGCGAAGGATGTCCTCAAAGAACAGGTGCCCGCTGAATCGATTCACCGAGGTGGCCATCTCGTGGGCCACGTTGCGCTTGCGCCTTCCATCGTCGGGTCTTTCCGGGGTCAGGTAGGAGTAGGTCGATTTCTCCTTCACGTAGGAGGTCATGTTCTCCACAACCTCTCGGCAGATTTGGCGAACTTCTTCCACGACCCGGTAGTATTCCACCAGAAGATGGCTGGACGCTGGGATTCCCCCCTTTGACGTGTATCCCATTCGGGCCGCGATGGGGGCGAGCTGGTCGACATCTGATTGAGTCAGCTCGATTTCCTCCTCTTGGACGATGAGCATCTGATAGAGCAGGCGGAAGGCCTCCACCCACAGCAGTGCATCTCCCATGGCGAGGTATTCTCTTCGCCAACTGGGGATTTTGTCCGCGAGGATGTTGAGGACGTTGAGGGGGTGAACTTCGTTTCGGATGTTCCGGGAGACGCGGCCGGCCAACGCGATTCCTTTGGCCAGTCTGAGGGAGTCCGACTTGAAGTCGATTCGATCTTCTCGAATGTCGCTGATGAGCATGGAGTGCATTTCCCCGAGGAGTCCCCGGAGGAAGCCAACGTGGAAGCGGCGCCAGCGTTCGCTGGTTGAGAAGAAGCGGATGAGGACTCGCTTGCGAAACTCCTCGAAAAGCTCCACGTTTCCCACCAGAAGCTCCGCTGCCAGAAGCTCGGAGCTCATTACAAAGTCGGTGATGTCTCTGTCGAGGCTCGTCACATATTCGTCGATGGTGGCGGAGAAGCCGTTGAGTCCGGCCCGTTCGGCGATGTACAGGTGCAGACGGCTGGCCCTTCTAAAGAACTCGGTGATGACCTTGGAAAGGGCTTTGTTCAACGCCTCGATGTTCCCATCTTCGGCATGGACGATGAGGATGTCGACGTCGTCCTGGTCCCACCGGGTTCCGACGTTGCAGATGACGAATCGAGGGGGATTGGTTCCCTTCAAGAACAGGTCGAGGAGGGCGGAGATGTAGGCGCGATTGAGGCGCTGGTAGTTGGTGGCCTGGGACTCCAGAAAGGTTCGATAGGCTACGACTTTCCTTTCTCCTTCCGCAAGACACAGCTCAAGTCGATCGAGGGCCAGGAGGTTCATCTGGAGGAACTGGAGGGCGTAGTACGTGGCGAGGAACTCCAGCTTCTCGCTTTCTCCCCTGCCGATGTCTCGCACGATGGCCATCTGGTCGTCGTGGGCGGGGTGGTGAGTCCACAGGTTCACCTGATCCAGCTTGGAGTGGTGTTCCAGCCTCGCCACCAGCTCTTTGTGGTTGCCGGCGGCAGTGATGAGGTAGCGTTCGTAGTGGGTGCCCAACAACTGGGCGCGGCGGCTCAAGCGGGTGAATTGTTCGTCCACTGGGGGGTCCTCCTTGTTCTGGGAGAGGATTGTACCTGAAAGTGGGAGCGAACGACAGTGCTTGAGGCTGACTTGTCGTCGGTCTTTGGAGAGCGCCGGCTATTTGCCGTTGACCGCCTGGAGTCCCAGCCGGAAGGCTTTGACGTTGAGTTCCTCGGTGCCCCGGGGGACTCGACCCGAGATGGCTCGTTCAGCCGAATCGGGAAGGACAATCCGGGTAGCCGCCACGATGACTCCCAGGGCGACCATGTTGGCCACAACGGAGCGTCCGACCTTCTCCTCTGCTATCTTGGAGATATCGGCCCGGGTGATGCGGAAGGTCCCTTCCGGGATATCCTTCACAAACCGGCTGTCGATGATGAGGAGTCCGTCCGCCTTAAGATCGCCGACGTACTTGTCACAGGCTTCCTGTGTCAAGCACAACAGGAGGTCCAGGGCGCTGGCTTTGGGGAAGTCGATGTCGCCGTCGGAGATGATGACTTCCGAACGGCTGGCTCCCCCTCGTGCCTCTGGCCCGTAGGACTGACTCTGGGTGGCGTTCTTGTTTTCGTAGATTGCAGCAGCTTCAGCAAGAATCTTGCCAGCCAGGATCAACCCTTGGCCGCCGGCCCCACTGAGTCTGATTTCATACCTTTGGCTCATGACCTCAGGAACCTCTCAACTGTTCGATAAGTTGCCGGTACAAGTCTGTGTACTCTGCCTTGTCTCGATCCAGCAGCACACCATTGACGATCTTGTCTTCCCGTTCCTCATCCGTCAAATCTTTGGCTTTCTTCACGGAAACCGAGCGCTCTTTCAGGTCTTCCATCATGACGATGGCGTTCTTCATCTTGTTTCGTCGCCCGAAGGCGGTGGGGCACGGAGACATGACTTCGATGAAGGAGAACCCGTGCTTCAGGAAGGCCTGTCGCATCAGCTTTTCCAGCTCGTTGACGTGATACACGGTGCCGCGGGCGACGAAGTTGCCTCCGCAGGCAGCGACCACGCCTGCGATGTCGAAGGGGCGCTCCATGTTTCCGTACGGGGCTGTTGTCGCTTTGGCCCCTTGAGGAGTTGTGGGGCTGCACTGCCCCCCGGTCATGCCGTAGATATTGTTGTTCAGCAATACCACGGTGATGTCGAGATTTCTTCGTGCGGCGTGAATGAGGTGGTTTCCGCCAATGGCGGTTCCATCTCCGTCCCCGGTGACCACAACGACGTTGAGCTTGGGATTGGCCAGCTTGATGCCGGTGGCAAACGCAATGGCTCGTCCGTGAGTCGTGTGCAGGGTATTGAAGTCTACGTATCCGGTGATTCGCCCGGAGCAGCCGATTCCAGAAACCCAGACGGTGTTTTCTTTGGTCCAGCCTGCATGGTCCACAGCTCGGAGGATCGACTTCATGGCGATTCCGTGACCGCAGCCGGGACACCAGATGTGAGGAATTCGGGACGTCCTGAGATACTTGTCGTAGTCTACTCTTTCCACGATCAGTCCCTCCCCTCAATGGTGGCCAGAATCTCCGTCGGAAGAATCGGTTCTCCTCCCAGCTTGCTATGGAGTTCAACAGGAATGGAGCGCCCCAAGGCCCACTCCACTTCGTGTGCCATCTGGCCGAGGTTCATCTCGGCGACGACGACTCGCTTAGCGGTTTTTGCTGCTTCCTGGAGTTCCTTTTCGGGGAATGGCCAAAGGGTTCTGGGTTTGAACAGTCCGACCTTGAGACCCTTCTCCCGAGCCATCCGAACGGCCCCTCTTGCACTTCGAGCGCAACCACCATAGGCGAACACGAGGATGTCGCATCCGTCCACTTCGTCCAATTCAACGTCGGCCAGCTCGTCCTTGTGATTCTCCACTTTGTCCACCAGCCATCGCGCATTGCGCTCGGCGAGATCGGGGTCGTTGGTCGGGAACCCCGTTTCGTCGTGGAGGAGACCGGTGACGTGGTAAGGAACTCCCTGTCCCACGGGAATCAGCGGGGGGGGATATTCCCCGTCGAAGCGGTAGGGCAAGTATCCTTCTTTGGACACATTCTGGGGCAGGTCGAACAGCTTGGGCTGCTTCTTCAAAGGCAGTACCAGCTTTTCGGTCAGGTGTCCGACGATTTCGTCCAAGAGGAGGATAACCGGAGTTCGGAACTTCTCGGCGATGTTAAAGGCCCGGATGGTCAACTCCCAGGCGTCGTCAATTCGTTCCGGGCAAAGGACGATGGCCGGATGGTCCCCGTGGGTACCCCATTTGGCCTGCATCACGTCCCCCTGCGCCGGAAGCGTTGGCATGCCGGTGCTGGGACCCCCTCTCATCACGTTCACCACGACACAGGGAACTTCCGTCTCGCAAGCGTATCCGATGGCTTCTTGCTTCAACGAGAAACCCGGACCGCTGGTCGCAGTCAGGGTTCGAGCCCCTGCCAGAGAGGCGCCGATGATGGCGCTCATGGCAGCGATCTCGTCTTCCATCTGAATGAAGACCCCCCCGACTTTCGGCAATTCTCGAGAAAGCGTCTCGGCAATCTCCGATGAGGGGGTAATTGGATAGCCGGCGAAGAACCGCGCTCCCGCTTCGATAGCTGCCAAGGCGACAGCCTCGTTGCCCGTGAGTAGCCGTGGCACTGACTTATCTTCTGTGCCCATTGGAACTCCCTCTCAGGCAGTGGTTCCGGTTTTCGCCGCTTCGTCCTGGCTCTTTCGAGCCTTTGGGACGACCTCGATGGCGAAATCGGGACACCGCAAATCACAAAGGTTGCAGGCGATGCAGTCGTCAAGTCGAGCTACAAAAGCCTTGCCGTCTTTCATCTCCAGAACGTCCTTGGGACAGAATTCGACACAGATGCCGCACCCCTTGCACCGTTCCAGCATGATGATGATGTCTTCTGCTCTTCCACCCACGGGAATCACCTCCCAAAAACAGTGCTAAACCTAACACCCACCCCAAGCACCGTCAACCCACAAAAAGGGCGCAAACCCTCATTGTTTCGGGGAGTCCGCGTCATCATTGACTCTCGACGCAGCCTCCAGGTTGAATAATATCTTATTTCGTCAAAAAGAGGGGTGAGATAACCCCCAACACGGCTCCGTGAAGGGACTTGCAACACGCAAACTGTTCCCTTAGATTGGGGCTCGACGCAAGGAGGATGAAGATGATCAATCGGCCGAAAAAACCTCGAACCACAAGCTCACTTCTGGCCACCCTCCTCCTCGCAAGTCTCCTGGTTTGGAGCCCCACCGCGCAGGCAAAACAGGTACTCCCGACACCCGACGAGATTGACGGGTTGGCATCGGCCCATGTGGGAGAGCGTTGGTACGGAATCTACCTGAAAGGCACAAAAATCGGGTGGCAGAGGGAGAAGTGGACGCGCACCGAGGGCGCCACCTGTGTGGACAGCGAGTTCATCCTGGAGATGGCGTTTCTGGGGAAGAAATCCGAGACTCACTCCTCGGAGACCAGTTGTTTTGAAGGAACCTATCCACACTTGATGACTCGGCACGTTGGGGTCATGACGAACAACGGACGAGAGACCCGAGTCGCCGGAAAGTTGGAGGAAGGGGAGCTTCGTCTGTCGGTGACCACCGACGCCGGCACCCGAACAAACAACTACTCCAAAGACAGCAACCGTCTGTTCTACTTGATTCCGTGGGCTGGTCTGGGGCGAATGGAGCCTGGGGACTATGTGGACTCCTTCACCTTTGATGAACGCACCGGGAAGAAGCGGTGGCAGAAGGTCACCTATTTGAAATCGGAAGAGATGATGCTTTTAGGGCGCAAACAGAAGGTGAGTGAGATTCGAATCGAGGATGAAGTGGGGCTCAGCGTGGAAGCCTTCTTGTCAAAGGACGGTGTCATGCTCCAGGGCACCATGGGACCGAGCCTGCGGTTTGTCCTCGAGGACAAGAAGACCGCTCTGAGTCGAGAGGCGGGGCTGTTGGACCTCCACGAGTCCTCCATGATCAAGGCAACGGGTGAGGGGTTCCAGTACCGTCGAGTTGCCGACGCCAGACGACTTCATGTTCTCTTGAAGGGGGCCGGCAAGATTCGCCTGGCACAGACCCCTCGCCAGACCGTGGTCCAGAAAAGCGACGATGTGGTGGAGGTCACGATAGACGCCTGTCCAAAGCCGTCGGTGGACAAGACCTCCCTGGCTGGCCACCTGGAGTGCAATCCGGACATTCCCTGTGACGACCCTCGAATCCAGAAGATGGCTCAAGAGATCGGTGCAAACGCCCCCACGGTGTTGGACAAGGCCCTGGCGCTTACCGCATGGATTCACAAGAACTTCCGGTACCAACTGGGAAGCAACGGAACCACGGCGGACCAGATTCTAAAGGACCGCACCGGGGATTGCAGCGAGTTTTCCAAGGCCGGAGTCCTCTTGGCCCGCAGTGCGAAGATCCCGTCTCGCCTTGTCTCCGGCATCGTCATGGCTTCCGGGAAGCCCCTCGCTTTTGCATACCACGCGTGGCTCGAAGTCTGGATCGAAGGGAAGGGCTGGGTTGCAGTGGACCCCACCTGGGGGTTGTTTCCGGTGGATGCTACGCACATCGTGTTTGACGTGGACGAGGGATTGCTCATGGCCACCCACTTCGGGGGGCTTCAAGTCGAAATCCTTGATGTTGAACTGTCACCCGAGGGGGAGTTGAAATGCGACTAGGAGCCCATACAAGCGCAGCGGGGGGAGTGTCCAAAGCCATTGACCAGGGGGAGGAACTGGGATGCCATGCTGTGCAACTGTTTACTCGCAACCAGAACCGGTGGGAGTCAAAACCCATCAGCCCGAAGGAAGCAGAGCGCTTCAAGGCACGGAGAAAGGAAACCGGCATGGGTCCCAACATGTCCCACGGCTCTTACCTGGTAAACCTCGCTACTCCCAAAGAGGACCTCGCCGCAAAATCCATCGACGCCTTCCAAGATGAGCTGGTCCGTGCCCAGCAAATCGGATTGGAGTACATTGTTTTTCACCCGGGAGCCCACACCGGCGCCGGGGAAGCGGCCGGCATTGCCTCCATCGCCAGCCGACTGGACCAGATTCTCGAGTCCACAGATGCCCCGGACGTAACCCTCCTGCTCGAGAACACCGCAGGACAGGGAACGGTGTTGGGGTACACCTTTGAGCAGCTTCGAGACATCATCGGCCACTCCTCCTATCCACACCGGTTGGGCGTTTGTATCGACACCTGCCACGCCTTTGCAGCGGGGTACAGGCTCCAGGATAGGGAGGGTTATGAGGAGGCCATAGGCAATCTCGTCAAAGCAGTCACTTTGGAGAAAGTGATGGCTTTTCACTTGAACGACTCCCTTCGTCCTTACTCCTCACGAAAAGACCGGCACGCACACCTGGGTGAAGGGGAGCTGGGGCTGGATGCCTTCCGTTTTCTGGTCAATGATTCTCGATTTGAGAACTGCCCTGGAGTCCTGGAGACGCCCGATCCAGAGCGTTGGCCCCAGGAGCTCAAGTTGCTGGCGTCGCTACGGGGTTGATTCCAGGTCAGCGTCGGCGGGGACGATGAGGGTGAAGCGTCCCTGCGAATCGGTGGTGCCTGTGGCCGTTGGGATGGGGACTTCCTGTTCGTTTTCCGAGAGGTCTCCGCTGTTGAACAGTTCGACTCGAACCCCCCCTGCTTCTCGCAGCTCAAAGGTCTCAATGGTTTCCCCCGCTTCATTCACGGTGGAGTCAACCTGATATCCATCGATTCGACCCGTAACCAGCACCGGGTAAGAGATTCTCAAGGTGCGTTGCTGTGAGTTGGACACGAATACGTTTCGCAGCACCCTGCGCGGCAGACCGGAACCTGCAGGAGGGTCGATTACCAGGGAATACTGACCGGGGTCGAGATTCATCTCGTAGTGGCCGCTGTCGTCGGACCAGGCGTCCACCTTTCGAGTGGCCAGCGGAGCGGTGTCCGGGTAGACCCCCTTTCCGGTGAAGGTGGCCACCACGTGGGCCCGGGCAAGCTCGGCACCCTGGGGGTCGAGAACCCACCCGTGAATGCGGGGTTTGGATTGCAGGGCGACCTGCACCGACTGTCCGCTCTCCCCGTTTCCATCAATTTTGAGCAATTCCTGGTGAATTCCCAGAGTCGAGTAGGCCGGGGGGACGACACTCAACACATAGGTTCCCGGTGGAAGGGAGAAGGCAACCTGGCTTTGGGAGGAGACGGTGCGTTCGACCAGGAATTGGCTTCCATCCTCTCCCCCGGAGAAGCGAACCACGGTTCCGCCGAGGGTCTGGGGGGTGAAGATCCCCGCCTCATCTGCCACCAGCACCGTAACGGGCACCAGATTCGCCAGGGAACCCACGGTGAGCTCTCCCAGCTCCATATCTTCCTTCACTTGGATGTCATCAAATACGGCGCTGGGAACCAATTCGTTGTCCAGCGAGGGGCGAACTTGGAAGGAGAGGTCTTCCCCCTGGACATCCGCCGGTGGGGGGACGAGCACGGTGAATTCGCCGGCAGCATTGGTGACTCCGGTGGAGGTGATGTTGCCGGTGTCTTGCGAGAATCCGACTACTTTGGCGCTTTGCACCGGGGACGGAGGGTCTTCCAAAGAGACCACCGTTCCGGTCACCACGAGGTACTGGTCAAAGTCCGGGACCTCGATGTCCCACTCCAACTGGAACGGCTCTGAGGAGCCAGGTTTGGGGGAGAAGGAGCGGCGCACATGGACCGGCGGGACTTCTCCCATTTCCGCCTGGGACAGGTGCACGTAAATGTCGTAGACGGAGTCCTCCATGACCTGAAATTCGAATCCGGTTCGGGTCGTTCCATCGCCGGTGGTGTAGCTGGTTTGCAGGGCCTTGGCTTCTTGATGCAGGGACAATCCGGGGATGTCCCCGGGGGCCACAGCGACGATATGGGCTTGCTGAGAGCTCACCAGAGGAGCCCCTTGAAGGAGCACTCGCCCGTTTATCTGGATGGGGCGGTGCATTTTGAGGTTCAGCGGATCTCGATTGTTCACGACCATCTGCGGGTACTGTTCTTCGACGGCGACCATCCCTTCTGATGGAGGTACAAGACGCAGCGCCGCATCCAACTCAACGAGGTCCGGGAGGGCGCACAGGTGGCTTTCCAGGTGGCATTCCAGCCCGGAAGGGCAGTCCGAGTCTTCTCCGCACCAGGCGGTCTCTCCGTTGTCTGCTGCGCGGCGTTCTTCCACCGTCATGCAGGCCGGAAACACCGACACCACGGCAAGAAAGAACACGAAACCGGCCATTCGTACCTGCATGAACCTCCTGTTCACTCAATAGAACCGTTGTTGTGCCCCTATTGGGGACACTCACCCAACAGAGTCACCAACCAGATCCGCTTTGAGACCTGGTGGCCTTCCTCCACCCTCACCGGGAGCGGGGCATCGGGGTCCCCTGTCCAGGTCAGCGCTCCGTCACTGACCAAGACCTTCACCGAGAAGGCCGAGCCCTTGGCCGAATTGGCCAGGGAGCGAATATCGCAGGGAGACATTTCCATGGTCTGGTCTCCGAAGATCGGTGTGGGTGGGTCGTTGTCACTTTCCCAATACCACACGATGTCGATGGAATCTCCCTCCGGGTCAAAGACGGCGTCTTCGATTCGAAACTCCTGTCGGCTATCCACGAAGCGTTCAAAGATGAGGTCGTCGCTGGCTGGAAAGGTCACCGTCCAGTCCACCCACGGGGGGAGGTTTTCTTCTTCCTGAACCTCTGGTGGGGGCACCATGCAACTGGGGCAGGCCCCCAGGCACAGGGAGAACACGGCGACGATTCGCACTGTCCTGAAACTCAGGGTGTGAAACCGGCGTGCCATGAAACTCCAGATGGGGGAAACGCAACGCATAAGGGCTTTGGACCTGGTGAAATCGTTCACTCTTCGTCCGACCGTTCTTTCTCAAGGTATCTGAAAATTGTTCGGGGGTCTACACCCAGGTCTCGAGCGGTCTGGGTCTTGTTTCCGGCGTTCAACTCCAGAATTCGGTTGACGTAGTCCTGTTGGAACTGCTCTTTGGCGTCCGCCAGGGAGAGTATCTGATAGTCTCCGTCGGGGATTTCCAGGTCTTCCGGTTCGATGAAGTCTCCCTCCGCCAGGACGATGGCTTTTCGAATCCGGTTCTCGAGTTCCCGGACGTTTCCCGGCCAGGGGTAGTGCAGCATGGCTTCGAGGGAACGGTTGCTGAATCCCTTCAGCTTCGAGTCATATTGCTCAACAAACTGTTTGAGGAAGTAGTTGGCGATGAGTGCGGTGTCTTCCCCCCGGTCTCGCAGCGGGGGCACGACGATGCTCACCACGTTGAGGCGGAAGTAGAGGTCCTGGCGAAACTCCCCTTTTGCCACCGCTTCTTCCAGGTTCTTGTTGGTGGCAGCGATGATTCGGATGTCCACATCATCGGGACGGTTGCTTCCCACTCGAGTGACCTGTTTTTGTTCGATGGCTCGAAGGATTTTCGCCTGCAACGTGATGGGCAGGTCTCCAATTTCGTCGAGGAAGAGGGTTCCTTTGTGTGCTGCCTGGAACTTTCCGACGGTGTCTTTGTGGGCCCCTGTGTAGGCTCCCTTTTCGTGGCCGAACAGCTCGCTTTCAAGGAGGGTCTCCGGGATGGCGCTGGCGTTCACCGTGATGTACGGCCCTTTGGCCCTCGGGGAGCGGTTGTGGATCTCTCGAGCAAACAGCTCTTTGCCCACTCCGGTTTCTCCGGTGATGAGCACGCTGATGGTGGTGGCTGCGACCTTTTCCACTCTCTTGAAGATGTGTCGCATCCCTTGACTGGCGCCGATGAGTCGGCCAAACCGGATCTCCTCCAGTTTGGTCTCCAATTCCTGATTTTTGAACTGCAGTTCGTTGATAAGCAGGGCGTTTCTAAGGAGCAGTCCTGCCTGGGAAGCGAAGATCTGGAGCATATCCAGGGCTTCTTGATCAAACAGGTTCACGACGTTGTCGTTGCCCAGGTAGACAAGGCCGAGCATCTCCCCACGCGCCATCAAAGGGGCGGCCATGACGGAGCACAATTTCAAGTCCACGACGCTTCTGGCCCCGCTGAAATTGCTGTCGTTGAGGGCGTCGGACACCAGAATGGATTTTCTCCCCAAGAGCACCTGTTGCAGGATGGAGTCGGAGAATCCCCCCACCTCGTCGGTGAGCTCCTTCTTGTCGATGTTTCTTCCCGAATACATGGTCGGGACGCCGTCATCCAGGATGAAGAGAAAGCCTTTGTCGGCTCCCGTGAACTCGATGATTTTGTCCAGCATCAGGTCCACCAGGGGTTGGAGATCCTTCTGCTCCATCAAGGCCGTGGTGAATTCCAGCAGCTTGCGCAGGGAGTCCTTGGCCCCCACTCCTGTGGTCGTGAATTCGTCCGAAGGGATATCGTAGAGGCTGAACTGAAGGGTCAGATCCCCCAACTTGAAGATGTCCTGATCGGCCAGAACCTGCTTTTTCGTCTTCTTCCCGTTGACCTGGATGGAAGCCCCTCTCTCCAGGGCGGAGAGGGAATACTTCTTGCCGTCAAAGAAGATCTCGGCGTGGTGGTCTTCGATGCCGTCGAAGTCCAGGACGACTTCGTTGTCCGCAGCACGGCCCAGGGAGGTGATGCGGCGGTAGATATTGAAAAGCCGCGTTCGCGTACCGGGGCGGGGAAAGAGCACCAGGGAGGGCATGAAACGTTCCTCGATTCTAGAATGTCCAAGTGAACCCGATTCCGGGCATTCCCGCTTGTCCAGGAGCAGGAATGGGTAACATGCTAGCAGAATCGTCCCGCTTTTCCATCCGTTTTTCCTCGAACACAGTCTCCGGGGAGAAGTTCACCACAGCATCCGTGATGCCCCACACCATCACCCCGACAAGCGCTACCAGGGAGCCGTACATCGTGTATACGGCCGCATCCCGGGACGTTCCGGTGGCTTGAGCGGAGTACATATACAGCCAGGAACCGATGTTCGTTGCCAGGAGCACCGCCGAGGCGGAAAGAAAACCGTACCCTTTTGCGTCTTGGCCATTGGCGAATTGACCGACACCAAAGGGGATGATGGTGGGAAGAAAGCTGCGTTTTTCAACGGTCTTCTCGATGACGATGACTTCCTTCTGCTTCTTCAGTTCCTCGGTGGGGAGCTTGATGATTCCCAATTCGACCAGTTGTCCTTTGAGTTCCTGGAAGTCAGCGACCATTTCGGGTGGGTAGTAGAATGCGTCCAATTCGAAGCGCGGTTCGTCTTGCAAGAGGAGGGTGAACTGCTGCTTGAAGCCGGCCTTGTTCTTCTTGAACCAGTAGGAAGCGCCGAGCATCTCTCTGGCCTGGCGCACGTCGGTGGCAGAGGGGAGGGTGGGTTGTGGGAGCAACAGAGGTTCCAGCAGCTTGACGGAGCGGGCGTAGTCTTGATAGTAGAAGGCATTCTTCGCCAGTTCGAACCGCTCTGTGGGCGTTTCTTTTGGTTGAGCTGATGCGCCGGAGACCCCAAGCAGCAGAAGTCCGACCAGCATTTGAATGAAAAAAGCTCGCATGGGCAGCCATTATAGGCACGCCCGGAAAAGGGCGTCAAGGAGTGAGCAATGGGTGCGTCTCCCCGCTTCCGTTTTTGACACTGAGGAGGCGACAAGGTACTCTGGATGCCGGTTTTTCAGTGGCTTTGCACCCCCTTTGGGGGTGGAGCGGAGGTGTCATGCGGTTCTGGTGGTCGGTCATTCTCGCTCTCTTCATTCTTGTCGGCGCTTCGGGTGTGAGTACCGGGGCAGAGCTTGTGAAGAAGGAGAAAGGGGAGTACGGGACGACCTACTGGGGCAAGTTCAAGCGGGCTCCCTTTCCCTCCCCCGGCGCTCCTTACAAGGACAACACCATCGCTATCTTTGTCCCGGAGCATTTTTGCCCTCTCCTCATGCGGGTGAAGCCGAAGAAGGGGCGTTCCTTCTATCGCTGCTATGATGCCGAGAAGAAGAAGGAGTTCGAGAAGAAGGGGTACAAGGTTCGCCGCTACAAGAATGTCGACTACGTGGTCCACTTCCACGGCCACTCCAACACCGTTGCCAAGGCGATGCGAAACCACAGGCTGCGAGAGCAGTTTGCGTTGTCGCTCCAGAACGCCATCCTGGTGGTGCCCCAGGGCCCCGTCAATGCGGTGGATTCCCAGGCGGGCAAGTTGGAGCGAGAGGGGGGCTTCAAACGAATGATGTTTGAGGTTCACCGTTTCTTGCGGGACCAGGGGGTCATCGGCGAGAAGCAGTATATCGGTCACCTCATCCTCACCTCCCACTCCGGGGGGTATCGTGCCACGGCCCGTTGCTTGGAGTTTGGCGGTTTGGGAGTCAACGAGGTGTTCCTGTTCGACAGCCTCTATTCTTACACCGATGTCTTCCTGCGATGGATTCAGGAGCGAGAGAGCAACCGCTTCATCAACCTCTACTACCGGGACAAGCCGAGGGCCCGCAGCAAGGAGTTGATGGCCATGCTCAAAGCAGCAGGGGTAGCCTTCACCCACCTCACCACCGCCGGCATGAAGAAGAAGTCGTTCAAACGGAAGAACCTGGCTCGATCTCGCATTTTGTTCGTTGACACCGAGTTGGGCCATTCAGGATGTACTCGTAACAATTTCAATTACCGGGATTACCTGTTTTCGAGCCGCTTGAAGAGGGCGCAGGATACGAATTGGTTTGAGAAAAGAGGGCTGGACAAACTTAAGCTCGACCAGTAAAACGGGCGCGTTTTCATTCACCCATCCAGCCAGCAACTGCTGAGGATACCCCACAATGAAATGGAAGCATGTGCTGACCGAAACGGGAGCAAAGGTGCTGGGACGCTGGTTGCGTTGGATGGTCGTTCATCCTGTCGCAGCGCTGGTCCTGGCCTTGCTCATCACCGTCGTCACGGCGTGGTGGACCTCCATGCTCTCCATCAAAACGAACATCGAAGACCTCTTCCCCGAGGATACGCCCAACGTCATTCGGGCCCAGGAAGCCCGCGAGAAGCTCTCAGGCTCTTCCCAGATCATCCTCGCTGTGGCCTCGGATGACCCCGAAGCCAACAAGAAGCTGGTCACAGAACTTCGAGACCGTCTGTTGGAGGACGAGCTCGTGGATTCCGTGGATTTGAAGAAGGACATCTCCTTTTTCAAGAAGAACGCCCTCCTCTTTCTGGACCTCGATGAGTTGGAGGACCTCGACGCCAGACTCAAGCGCACCATCAAGAAAGCCGTCGCCGAAGACATGAGCCTCGACGGGGGGGAAGATGATGGAGTGGCCGTGGACGACGAACCTTACGACGACGGCTTTGATGATGGCTTTGACGATGCCGAAGAGACGGCAGACGAGGGGTTCGACGAGGGGTTCGACGACGGCTTTGGAGATGAAGAGAAGGCCCCCGTTGCGAAGGAGGGGACTTCAGACGATAACGAAGAGGACTTCCGGATTCCCACCGAGAAGGAGATTCGAGAGAAGTACAACATCTCGTCACTGTCAGAGTACAACGCCAGTCCCGATGAGACCGTTGTGGCCATTAAAATTTACCCCAGTTTCTCACCGGGGGAGGTGTCGCAGTCTCAGAAGTTGCTCGACCGAATTGAGACCACCATGGCCGAGATGAATCCCGAGGAGTGCACCCCAAGCGTGGCCTTTCCCTGGGTAGACCAGATGGTGCGAGCAGTTCCGGTCCTCTCCCCGAAGAACGCCGTCTGCCGGCAGCAGATCGCGTGGGAAATGGAGGGGGACTATCACAGCAAGATCGAAGCAATTACGGTAATCAAGAAGGACCTCTCCAAAGCGTCCATCTTCGCCGTGACCCTCATTGTGATTCTCGTGGCACTGTATTTCGGTTCGTTGCGTGGCGTGATTCTCGTCATGGTGCCTCTCCTCTCTGGAATCTTCTGGACCATGGGGATGGCTTGGCTGACCATCGGCTATCTGAACCTCATCACCGCGTTCATCTTCGCCATTCTGTTTGGTCTGGGGGTGGACTTCGCTGTGCACTCGGCCAACCGATACCACGAAGAGCGACAGCGGGGGAAGTCGGTGGAGGATTCCGTCGTGGACGGCCTGATGCACCTCGGTCGACCCATGATCTCCGCGGCCATTACAACCACCGTGACCTTCATCTCCCTGGTTATCTTCAAGTTCAGAGGATTCTCCCAGTTCGGGCTCATCGCCGGTCTGGGGGTGCCCCTCTCCCTTCTGGCGGTGTATATGTACTTCGCACCCCTCACCGTCATCCTCAATTGGATTGTAAAGGAGAAGCCACCAAAGCCCAGTCGAAACCGAGGGCTTACGACTCTCTTTTTTGGAACTCGCAAGAAGGCCATCGTGGTCATCGTGTGCACTCTCCTCGGTGCGGGAGCGCTGGCCGTAGGGATTGGAAAGGTGGACTTTGAGTCCAACATGAAGAAGGTCATGTCTCAATCCAAGGCCAAAAAGCAGGACTCGGTGATGTCCCGATACCGCCACGAGGTGGAGTCCCGCTCCGCTTCCCCTATCGTGATGCTCACGAAGAGCTTAAAACAGACCCGAGAAGCCCACGACTTGCTGGCCAAAATCGGTCCAGACATGCCCCTTCTTCAAGAATTTGCCTCCATTTTCAGCTTCGTCCCCGACGGGCAGCAGGCCCGAAGGGATGTTGTGGAGCGCATGCGGGTTCGCTTGAGCAAGAAGAAGGGAGCTCTCAAAGGGGAGGAACGGAAGAACGCTGACGAGGCCATGGCCTACCTCAGTCCAGAGCCGTTCGAGGTCCATGACCTTCCCGATTGGGTCAAGGAGCGTTTCACCGACCGAGAAGGCAACCTGGGACACTTCGTCCTGCTCTTTGCCCATGGCAACAAGGCCGACGCCAAGGTGGTCAAAGAGATCACGGATGCCATGGGGCAGTTTGAGGTAGGGGGAGAGACCCTCTACACCACCGCCTCCTACTACATCCTCTTAGACGCCTACAATATCGTCCTGGTGGAGGGGCCGCTGGCGGTGCTTCTGGCAGCCCTCCTGGTCCTGCTGATTTTGATTCTGGACTTCAGGAGTGTGCGGGAGGTTCTTGCTGCGTTTCTTTCCCTCGTCGTCGGGCTCGGGGCCTATTTGGGCTACATGGGCTGGGAGGGGTTGAACATCAACATGTTCAATATGGTCGTCTTGCCCACCCTCCTCGGAATCGGTGTGGACACTTCCATTCACCTCCTTCACCGGATTCGAGAAGACGGCATAGACTCCATCAGCGCGATTGCAAATACCACCGGTGCTGCAGCAGGAATGTCGGCGATAACCACGGCAGTTGGATTCGGGGCGTTGTCTCTGGCAACCAATCCCGGGCTTGATAGCATCGGAAACCTCGCCCCCATTGGAATAATCCTGACGTTCATCACGTCACTGCTGCTCACTTGTTCGATTGCCACCCTGACAACAAAGGGAAACCAAAACTCGGATTCTCAGGAAGACCTGGAGGTCACTCAATGAACCGAAGAATAATTACTCATGTCGTTTTGCTCGCCATCCTCCTCTCCTCCGGCATGGCCTTTGGCTATGAATTGAAGGCGTTTGAAGGGAAGAGTCGCAAAGCCACCCTCGCCGATTTCATGCCCAAAATCGACCGAGGGGAAAACAAGGACAACAAGTTTTACATCGAGCAGTACTCCTTTGATGCCAAGATCAAAGGGGGCTACGATTTCTGGTTCCAGATTGTCCTCTCCAACATGGGGGTGGCCAATGGGAAAGGGGCAGTCCAGGTCCACTTCAAACCCAAAGGGGGCAAGAAGATCAAGGCCGGGGGGACTTTTGACCGCTCGAAGTGGAGCTACAAGAAAGATGGCGACAAGCTCGTCATGGACTTGGGAGGGAACCACTTCGAAGGAGACGGTGACACATGGAGAGGTCACTTCGAGACGGACAAGTTCGACGCCGACATCCAGATCAAAAACGCCGTCTCCCCCTGGCGTCCCGGCGGCGGAACCGCCTACTATGGCGGAAAGGACAAGTACTACGATATCAACATTCTGACCCCTCGAGGCACCTTCGAATTGGATGTTACCCTGAAATCCACCGGAGAGAAGACTCACCTTACCGGGGCCATCTACGGCGATCATTCCGTGAGCAATCTCCCCCCCAACCACCAGGCCAGGAGATGGGTGAAAATGCGAATCGTAAGCAAAGCATTTACACTCATTGTGAATACATTTGAGAGTACAGAAATGTATGGAAACAAGTGGGGCGGATATTTCCTCGTCGTTTCCGACAAGAAGGTCGTCGCAACGGGGACCAATCCTCGCATGGAGCTTTCCGATTTCGATGTGGACCAGCGGTCGGGCTACAAGGTTCCAAAGCTCATTCTATTCTCCGACGCAAAGGGGGTTGACGGTTTCCAGGGGGTCATCAAGGCGAACAAGATGGTGGGCCGCCACGACCGCCTGGAGGAACTCAGTTCCATGGAACGTGCGGTGGTGGGCAAGTTCGTCAAACCCGTTGGTTTCAAGTACAACTCGCAGTTTGAATTCGAGATGCAGGTGGATGGCAAGAAGAAGTCGTACAAGGGGAAGGGCAATTACGACTTCAATCAGGTGATACCGTAGTCACCGGTTTGGGGATTGGCACGACGACCTGCAAGAATCCCCGCTCTCCCTTTGACGGATCAACCGTCGTATCCCCTCCCAATCCCCCCGAAACTGAAGACGTTCCCTCGGCGCATCCGCATCCAGACGAGGTGTCCAGCAGCCCCTCCACCCCTTTTCCAGCTTCCCTTACACGAGATTGAAGGGGGTCGTAGGCACGCAGGACATCCCCCTTTTGGACTTCCACTACGACGTAGGGAATCCCGGTGGTGACCTTGTGGCCGATGGATCCCGAAGCGCAGGCGGTGGCGAGTACCCAGAGGCTCAAGAGCCAGGTTGTTCGAGGAATTCTCATGGTCCCTCCCATTGGAGGCTCAGGGAGCCGGTGACGCGGTCGTAGGTGAAGGTTTCTGCGGTGGAACGACGTCCCACGTAGCTTCCCTCGGCAACCAGGCGCAGCGAGTCCGCAAACTCGAAGGCCAGCCCCGTGGTGCCGGAAAAATGGATGTCTCGTCGAGGGTCTTCTCCAAAGTAGCTTCCGGAGTTGAAATAGGGCTCAAACCCGCCACCGGCAGAAGTTTGAAGGGTCCAACGGGGTTGGAATCGCCAGGTGACTCCGACTGCTCCTGTAGCCCCCCAACGGCGGTAAGGACCGTCGGATTGTTCGAAGGCAGCTTGCTGGAAGGCCTCGAGGAGGAGATCCGAGGAGAGCCAGAAGGACTCTCGGAATCCCACCCGGTGACCTGTGGCGTTTCTTGCCATTTCCCGGAACCGCTGAAACGAGGCGGTGTAGTATCCGGCCAGTTTCACCCGAGGAGCGACGTGCCACACCGGTCCTGTGGAGAAATCCACCGACTCCAGGAAGACGTAACGGTCCGGTTCGGGGGTCGGATACCCTCCTCGAAGGAGGACCGAGTTGTAGGTTGCGTTGAGCCCCCATTCCAGGATGCGTCCCTTTGGAACCATCAGATAGGAAAGGGATGGTCCTGCGGAGAATCGAGTCTGGTCCAGGGCCAAGGCGTCTTCGTTGTTGTGGAGGCGATGGGAGAAGGCAGCTCTAGTTTGAAAGAGGAATCGTCTCCAAACGGGGGTGTTGTAGCGCACGGTGAGGGAGAGGGATTCAAAGGGGGAGTGGACGCTGTCGGTGAGTCCCACGGAGCGAAAGTCCTCAGGGGAACTGAGGGGGTTGCTGTCGTAGCCGGCGGCGAAGGTGACCAGGGCATGGAATCCCGGCTTGATTCCCAGGGTAGAACCCAAAGCCAGGTCTTGGAAACGTCGCCAGGAGAGGCGGGCGATACCCGGAAGGGCCCCGTCGTCCACCTGGAACAGAGACCGGACTGCGCCGCTGGAGTCCCCCGTCTTGAAGCGGGCGATTCCCTGGTAGTAGCGGACCCATTCGGGGGCGTCGGAGGCTGTCGGGGTGCAGAACTCGACGGCCGCTTCGAAGCGCTCAGTGGCGATAAGGGAGACGCACAAGAGTCCCCTCAGGCGTCTTGCCGTGTCCGAAAGCCCTTGTCCCTCGGAGTCCAGACGATTCAGGGTCTCGTGGGCAGTTCGAGCGCTCCATCCGGGGCGATTGGCGAGGAATTGGAGGGTGGCCAGGGCCAGTTGGCATTGGGGGCGCTTCTTGACCTCGTCGGGGAGGTCGTTCCACCGGGAGCGAATCGCTTCGACGGACAGATCATCTTGAGCCAGGCTGGGGTCGCAGGGTGCCAGGTGGGAGGTCTCCAATTCCTGGGAGAGGGCCAAAGGGGTGGCGATGGGCCAGGAGGCCAGCAACAACAGAAGGGGAAGGATTCTTGAAGCGCTGCTCAGCATCTCATTGCGATAACAAGGGGGCGAGGGTCTCCTCCAGCGGAGTTGCGAGGTCGGGAAACACGACGCCGGTGAATTCACGCACGAGGATACCACCCGAATCGTATACTTGGAACCCATTGTAATCGGCTCCCAAGCGGTTCCACAGCGACATTGCATCGTCGTCCTGGAGGAGGGGGAGGCTGTTCAGGGCTCCACACGACTCCAGACCGCTGGAGGCCATTCCCCGGTTGAACATCACTCCAGTCACCTGTCCACTCCATTCGGGGTGGGAGTTCAAGAAGGCGTCCAAAGACCCGAACTGGGCCTGGCAGGAGCCTCACGTGCAGGCGCCGAAGTAGGCGATCCACACTTGTTCGTTGAGCGTGATCTCCGAGACCCCGGCTTGGAAGGTTTGGGAGGTGCTGTTTCGGTCCATGCACAGGAAGTGCGGTATCAGCTCGCCCACCGCCAGCGCTTCGCCCGCTTCAATCTGGCACACTTCTGCCAACTGGAAGGGCTCCACGGTTGTGTCTTGTGTAAGCTCCTCGATGGCATCGGTGAGTTCCGGGTCGGTGTCGGTGAGATCGGCGGTGTCTGCGGAGTCCTCTTCCAGGTCCCCCGGCAGGTCCGTCCAGGTGGCGTCGGACAGGTCGATCCAGGTATCCACATCTTCCACAGTTTCCGGTTCCACATCTAGCATGATCTGGACGTCGGGACCTTCTCCGTCGGGCACGGTGCTTTCGTCCGTCTGCTCCACGATGTCGGTGAGTTCGATGGTGTCTTCTTCCACGATGTCAGTGACCAGCGGGGGGGCGCACTCGGCCTCCACAGCCTTGTTCCACTCGGTGAGGAGTTCCTGCCCCTTTTCTCCATCGAGGTCACTCCCGGAAAGGGGACCCCAGTGGAGTTGCAGGCAACCGTCGGGGTTGATGAGGACGATGTGGTACCAGTCGGCCCCAAAGAGTCCCCAGAGATTCAGCGCCTTGGTGTCCTGGAGGATGGGTTCTGTGGCGTAGTCCATCCAATAAGTGATGAGTTCGGCGGTGGCGTCGACGCTCTCCAGGTTGATGAACACCACGTCCGAGGATGAGGCATCGTCGAGCTGCGACTGAACGTCGAGAACCCCCTTGTACAAGCTGTGGCAGTGGGGGCAGGCCACCGAACCGAACACCAGCACCACGGCCTTGCCGGCGAAGTCGGCCAGGCAAACGTCATTCTGAAAGGTTGCTGATTTCGGGTTTCGGTCTTCTCCGCCTGCGGCGGGAGCCTTGGTGCAGTTGCACTCCGGGTCCCAGGCCATGCATTGGCCCGATACGCATCGTTCGCTCTCCTGGCAGTCCAAATCTGTTCGACAGCCGGTGAGGCATTGATAGCCTTGGCAGGTGGACCCTGCGGGGCATTGGGAATCGAGGGTGCACTGGGGAACCTCGCAGCTTCCAGTGGATTCCTCACAATAGCGTCCTGCGGGGCAGTCGGCGTTGCGATAGCAGCGGGAATCGACACACCCGCCCAGAAGCAACCCAGCAGCAACCAGCAGTACGGAAAGACGTTCAGGCATCAAAGGACAACCTCCCTGAAATGCAGTCCGCCGGGAGTATACCGCTGGAGGCCCACTTTGACGATAGTTTTGCGTGGAACGAGGCGTCTGCGGGGGATTGTCCTGTTGTCTGACAATCAAACGCTGTTTAGAAGGTTTCGTACTCGATGGTAACCGAATCTGCGGTGGCTTCTTTGACGAGGATTTTTGTGAAGCCGGGGGAGACATTGTTTTGCAAGACGCACCCCATGCCTGGTTTGGCGTTGTGCAGCATCTCCCGAGAACCGTCCTTTGGATTGTCGCTGGGAATTCCATCCACGGAATTGAAGCTCTGGTAGGTGCCACCGGGGGTTCGGAGCATCTGCATGGGTTTCTCGTTTGCCATCGTAGGTCCTGCACCGGGCTTCAAATCCACGGTCTTGGAAGCTTTGTAGCAGATGAGATCCACGTTAAGCGGGGAGGCATTGGAGCGCACTTCACCGTTCATGAACACGGCCCCCTCGTCCCATCGAAGCTGGAGAGTGCCTTGGTGTGCGGATTCATCCTCTTGGGTGGTTGCGGGAGTGGCCTGGTAGCCCGCACGGATTTCGTCGATGGTTTCACGCAGAGGGGACACCAGCGGAAGGTAAAATGTCTCTTCGGAGTCGGTGAGAACTTCCACTCGAGATTCCGGCGGACATTCCCCTTCGGTACAAGGGTCCCGGTAGTGCATTCGATACCCGTCCAGGAGCTGTTTGGTTTGCTAGGGGGACAGCTCCATCACCTCGGGAGAGTCGTCGGTGCATCTGGGATCGAAGGTGACGATTCCGTCCACCGGCTCCACGATGACTCGCAGGCATTCCTGGTCGTTGACGAACTCTCGATAGATGATCTGGTAAGGGACTGGGACATCCTCGGTGGGCACGTCGGCTTCGATGGAGTCGAGGGGACCTTCGTCCACCGGCCCCCCGCCGCAGCCTGCGTCAGTCCCTGTTGCGGCTCCTTCCGGGCCCGAGTAGTGGTTGGCGGTAACGATGAGAGCGGCGATGACGAGCAGTCCGATGACCAGTCCGCCGACTACGAGGGGCTTTCGCACCATGGAACGTTCTCCTCACCCATGGAGAAAAGGCCTTCGTCAGGCCGGCCTCGAGTGGTTCATGGAGCGCTGAACTCGAGGTTGTAGGGGTCTTCTCCGTTGGATTTCAGTTGTTCACGAGCCAACCGGCCGTAGCGTCCAAATGGATCCAGGACACTGGCGAGGCGGTACCGTCGAATGGCGTCGTCTCGCAAGCCGGCTTTGAGTTGGATGGTGGCCAGATGGTACAGTCCCTCTGCGAGGCTCGCACCGAACTCCAAGGAAGATCGTGCCAAGGCCCCGGCCACCTTCTCCGCTGCCCGTGCCAGTTCGCCCTTACGATAGAGCAACCAGCCCCAAGTGTCCAGGTAGAAGGCACCGTGTGCCGGCTCATGCAGGAGGGCCTGCTCAACGAGGCTCAGTCCCCGGTCGATGTCCCGGTCCAGGTTGGCCAGGAGATAGGCCAGGTTGTTGTACAATCCCCCTTCCCAAGGAGAGATCTGGAGCGCGGCTTCGTAAATCTTTAGCGCTTCTTCGCTTCGACCGGCGGTGACTTCGATTTCGGCTTGTTGGGTGATGTGCCAGAAGTTTTCCGGGTTGGAGCGAAGGAGCCTCTCTGTCAGTGTTTGAACGAGTCGAACGAGCTTCGAGACGACCTCTTTGGAGGGATTCTCTTCGCCAATGAGTTCGTTCAAGGTGCGCAAAGCCTCTCGATTGACCTGATCCAAGCGATACCCGGCCATGGAGCGTTCGAGGAAGGTGAGGGCTTCGTCGGTGTGGCCCCAGCGACACAGCGCTCTAAACGCTGCCAGGACATAGAATTGTGTGTTCGCATTTCCCTGGAGTTCCGCCCGGAACTGTTCGAGAGCCTTTGCCACCTTTCCGGCTCGAAGGAGTGTAACTCCCTGGAAGTATTGGCATCCGGGTGGGTTGTTTCCGCCGGCGCATCCCTTTCTGGTGAGGTAGCTGAGGAGGTCGTCGGGGATCAGTTGTGGGCGCAGCGCCAGGTCGTTCAGGATGTCTCTGGAGTCCGGGATCCCAGCCTGTGCGGGGGTACTTGTGTCCAATCCCGCTTTGAGCCACTTGACTGCTTCCTCGGGCATTCCGGCCTTCAGATATCGGTGTCCCAGGATGGTCATCCCGGCCTTGTCCGGGTAGGACTTGAGGAGGGCTTGCGCCATTCCCAGTTCGTCGTACCGGGCCATGTTCTGTACCGCTTGCGCCACCACTCCCGGCTCTCCCTTCGAGCCATCAACGAACTGATTGAACAGCTTCCAGGCGTCCTTCCGGTTGCCCGTGACCAGGGCCAACTCTGCCACGGCGAAGCGAAGCGGCTGGTTGGTCGTGTCCAGCTTCAGGGCGTCTTGATACAGCTCGTAGGCGAGGTCGAATTGGAGCTTGCGTCGGGCCAGAGATGCCATGGTGAGCAATCCGTTGATCACCGTTCGGGCGGTCACCGCGGTTTCCAGGCTGATTTGCCGAGCGAGCTCTTTCTTTCCCGAAATAAGGGCGATCTGGAACCGGTAGAATTGGGCTTTGAGGTGGTTTGGAGCAAACAGAGCCAACCGTCTGAACTGTTGGGCTGCCTCGTCCAGGTATTCTGTTTCGACGAGGTTTTCCCCCAGCTTCTGACGCAGCTCGAGGTTGGTCGGCATGCGGAGGAGGAGGAGCTGGTTCAGG
>CALFHQ010000446.1 GCA_937876385.1 uncultured Pseudomonadota bacterium | reverse complement strand
CCACCCTCTCGGGATCCAGGGGGACGTCAACGTCACGACGGTGACATTCATCGTGCGCGACTTCGAGATGGACGGGCTCAAGGTCCTTGAGGACCTCCTCGCCCGGCTGGGAGAGGAGACCAAGGCGGCCTTCCCCGGCCTGAAGATCGAGATGGAGATCAAACACTCCTACAAGAACATGCGCTACTACCTGGACAAGGAACCCCGTGCTGTGACCCTCGCACTCAAGGCCGTGACAGAGGCCGGCATCGACGTGAATCTCACGTCCATTCGCGGTGGCACCGACGGGTCCAGGTTGAGTGAGATGGGCTTGCCTACTCCGAACTTGTTTGCTGGGGGGCGCAATTTCCACTCGGTTAACGAATGGGTTCCCCTGGTCGCCATGGAGAAGGGGGTGCTGGTGGTCTTCAAGCTGGCGGAGCTGTGGAGCCGGGAAACTTTCTGACCGGGAGGGCTCATGACCTCGACCTCGGAAACTCCACCCCCCGTTGTAACTCTCACCACAGATTTTGGAACGTTGGACCACTATGTGGCCGTGATGAAGGGGCAGATACTGTCCATTTGTCCGAAGGCCACGCTGGTGGATGTGACCCACGAGGTGCCGGCGCAGAGCGTCGGTGGTGGAAGTTTCATTGTCGAGCAGATGTGGAGTTGGTTTCCCCCTGGGACGGTGCACGTTGTCGTTGTTGATCCGGGGGTGGGGTCGTCTCGAAGGAGTCTCGTGGTCCAGCGAGACGATCGCTACTTCGTCGCTCCGGACAACGGTGTTCTCAGCGCCGTGTTGCGAGACGGGTCAGCCCGATGCCGCATGATTGATCTCTCTGGGTTGGGGTTTGTGGAATTGAGTGCCACATTCCACGGCCGGGACCTCTTTGCCCCTTTGGGGGCCCTGATTGCTTGCGGGAAAGTCTCCTTTGATGATGTCGGACCTGTGGTGGAGGACCCGGTGGTTCTGGAGTTTTCTCTTCCTGACCACTCCTTGTCCAGTCAGGTCACCACTGTCGTACACGTCGATCACTTCGGGAATATCATCACGGCCTTGCCTTTGGAAGGTTCGTCGGGACATGTTGTGTCTCGTGTGGAGTTGGGCGGAGTGACCGTGGAGCGTGGGGTTTCCCACTACGCTGAAGGGGAGGACGGAGAGTTGGTTTTCCTGCGGGGAAGCGGTGGCTGCCTGGAGGTGAGTCGTGTAAATGGAGACGCTTCGGCCTTCCTTGGGATTTCCGTCGGAGAGCGGGTCGAAGTAATCTATTGAGAGTCGGTGTCGGGTTCTGCCGGGTCTCCGTGATGCAGGGAACTGGGCGGTTGCATTGGGAAGGACTGGTACACATTTCGGGTGGCTTCGTTTTGTTCTATCCAGGTGGTTCCCCCGACATACAAAGACAGCAGGTGAACCCTCTGCGATAGCGTCGGAGGCCCCTCTCCTTCCCACGCCATCTCTGAGTCATCTCTAAATGTGTGTGACAAGACGAGGAGATGGAAGGCATCTCCCTTTTCAGAGGAGTCGATGGCCCTTGACCGGCCATAGCGCATCTGTATCTGTCGAATGGGTCCGTCGGTTGTAGAAGAGATGATGTTGTCCAGGAGTGCGGCGATGAGGTGCCGGAGTGCCCCTGCGTCGGCTTCGACGGATGGCATGGTCCCCACGGACACTCGGTCCTCAGGAATACCGAATTTTTCCTGTGCGATGGCCACCTGTTCACGGCACAGGAGTTCGAGGTCGACAGCCGCCGGGGCTTCGGAGGAGCCGATGGCCAAGGCGGTTGTCTTGACCTTCTCGAGAAGATTGTCCACATCGTTGAGGGTGCTGTGGAGTTGTTCCACCCATCGAAGGAGGTCTGGCTGTGACAGCGGGGTATCTTGAGCCAGGAGTCGGGACAACTGTCTGACCCGTTTCGACCCCAGGCCGACTTCCCCTGACATGTCCAGGGCTGATACGGTGAGTCCTCTCACCAACTCTGCCAACTGGCGATTTCGCTGCTTCATGGCGGCAAATTGGTTTTTGATTTCGACAAGTTCGGCGGAAACTCGAGTAACATTGAGTCCAACTTCTATGACAAGCCTCTCTCCCTTGGGGCCGATGAGGGGCAAGGCGAAGATCTCGAACTGGACGTCGCCTTTGGGGGTCGAGCTGAAGTAGTGGTGGGACTCTGCTCCCTGGCCCCAGATTTGGTCGATTGGGCATTCGGGGCAGGGAGCCAAAGAGTGCCGGAAGGCCCGGTGGCATTTCTGTCCCACGACATCGCCGTAGGTTCTGCGCATGTAGGGGTTCACGTACCGAACGTTGTGTTTGTCGTCCTCTACGGTGATTCCGATGAGGGGAGAGTCGAGGAGGACTTCGAACACCCTTGCTTCGAGGCCATCTGTGCTCGGGGAAGCTGATCCGGCGCGCTCCCGAAGAATCTGCTTCTCGAGGCTTTCGGCTCTCACAAGGTACTGCCGGCTCTTGGTTCGCTCGACGTTGAGTTCGAAGCGGTGATCGTGGGTGTGCTGCAATCGGTCGGCAAAAGACGACGCCGTCATGGAAGCGAGCCTGACGTGGCGGCGAACTGCCTCTTCTCCAGGCAGGAGATCTGCAATTTGCCGAATCTTGTCGGCGGGAACAGAAGTGCTTTCCAATATTCGCTTGAAGTCGTTTGTGGATTCGGTGGTAGCGACGACGGAAACGAAGACTGCGTAGAACAGGGAGCGATTGGAGGCAAACACGGCTACCGGTTCCCCTCTGAGGGTCTTGGTACCCAGGACGCTGTCTCCGTCGAGGGGGATTTTCTGAGTGAGAATCTGATGAGCGAATTCACGGGTTTGCCTCTCCAGGGTCTGCTGGAGTTGGGGACATTCAGCAGCCACCAGTTGGCTCCATTGGGAGTGCAGCGTCAACGGCTCTCGAAGGGAGTCAGCAGATTGGTTGTCTTGAGTTTGAGGGTCGG
>CALFHQ010000445.1 GCA_937876385.1 uncultured Pseudomonadota bacterium | reverse complement strand
GTGTTCGGGGGAGAGCCATTGGAGCAGTTGGGGGGTGGAGAGAAAGCTGGTTCCTTTGTCGCTCTGGTGACGTCCCTGGCTGATGAGAGTCGCCAGGGCGAAGTACCCTTCTTTGTCTTTCACGAGGACGACCAAAGGTGGGCCGTCGTTTCGGGTGAGGGTGGCCCCGACGACGAGGTGAACACCGCAGTCTCGGGTAGCGACGTGTGCTCTGACGATGCCGTAGAAGCCGTCTTTGTCGGTAATGGCGATGGCTGGGAGGTCAAAGGCTGCGGCTTGCAGGGCGAGTTCTTCGGGGAAGGAGGCCCCTTCGAGGAAGGAGTAATTGGAGAAGACGATGAGGGGGGCGTAGGACTTGCGTGGGAATGCCATATCAGTCGTACACACCGAGAATTTCGACGGAGGGGGTGTCTGTTTCTCGGGCCAGGACCAGTCGTCCGTCTCGGGTGGTGAAGCGAATGTATCGGTGGGATTTGACGGCGTGATGACGCGCGTCATAGAGGGCAAATTGGAAGGCAAAAGATGGAGAAGTGGGGACCCGGGAGGGCCCGGATCCCCCTTCTCCGCGCAAAAAGACAAAGGCAGGATATTGCAGAAAGAGGGGAAGGGGTAAGCTTGGAGAGATGCTCAAGCGGCCATACAGGCTGGCGCTGTAAGCAGCGACTTCCCCCTTCCCCTCTCGGGCAACCGTGAGGGGGTGTTGGATTCGGTAGCGTTGTTCCGGCAGGAGGGCTTCGTGGCGGTGCCATCGAAACAGGACGTTCCTGCGTTCCAACACGGAATCCAACGTATTGAGCAGTTGTGGAAAGACTCGTTTGGCGGTGTGTTTTGACGGTTCAAACAGAAGAGAACCGGTGGAGGCATCGGGGACGGTATGGGTCACAGCAAGGCACAGATCGGCCAAAGGCTGTCGCAGGATGAGGGATTCGAATTTGACTTCAAAGAGTCGCAGAAGGGCTTGTGCTTTTCGAGTGGGTTGCGCCAGGACGATTTGGAAATGGTCTTCGTCTCGGTCCTCTCGAGTGAGGGTCAGTTCCAGACGACAGGCGAGGCGTCGTTGCCCTTCGAGTTTCTGTTGCAGCCTTTCAAGGGCCAGCCCCAGTTGGTTCAAGAGGGGTTCCACCTGGACGACGGAGGGAAAGAAGGGGATCTGTTCTTCAAAGCGCACCGGTTCTCGCACGGGGTGGAGTCGCTCGCCCCAAGAAGCGTTCCCCGAGATGTACATCAACAACTCTTTCCATTCCGCCGAGCGCAAGGTTCCAGAGAGGCGGTGGGATTCCTTTTTCAGGTCCAAAAGGGAGTCCACTCCGAGGTAGGTAAGGAGTCGGCGCCCTTTGGTGTTGTTTTGGAACTCCGGCAAGCGAGTCATTCGCTGGACGGGGACCTTGGCCAGAAAGGAGTCTTCGCTTCCGGCGGGGAGGCACCACACGGTGCGGTCTGAGAGGTAAGATGCGAGGCGGGCCAGGGGAATGGAGTCAGCGACGGCGATGCGCACGGAGTGCCCTGCTTGCTGGAAGGCTTCCAGAAGTCGTTTTAGCAGGCCGTGCTCTCCCCCAAAGAGGTGTTGGCTGGGAGCCAGGTCGACAAAGAGCTCCCGGCGTCCCAGGGTGGAGACCACGGGGCTGTATTGGAGCATCGTCACCCCCAGTTGAAAGAGCTCCTTTTCCAATCCGGCGGGGGCCGGGAGGAGGGCCAGGTTCTGCAGGCGAGTGGCCGCTTCTTTGACGCTGCATCCTTCCTCGATGCCGGCTCCTCGTGCCAGGGGATTGATGGAGACGATGTGTCCTTTGTCGTCGTAGGCTGCGACCGGCACCTCTTTCAAGTGGGGATGGCGCTTTTCAAGGAGCTCGACTTCAAAGCGATGCAGTTGAATGCAGGCGGGGCGTCTCATCATGAGCTTTCCCCCGCGTGAATGTGAGGGGGGCTGGCTTCGGCAAACAGGTCTGAGAGGGTCAGGGTCAAGGTTGCCCCCGGGGGGAATCCGGAACATTTTTCGATCTCCACGGTGCCTTGCGGTAGCTGTCCCGGTTCTCGGGAGGGGTCTCCGGAGAGGGCCAGACGGAGGGAAGCTGTGCGGGCCAGGAAGGGGAGGCTTTCGTGGGGTTCCAGGAGCACCACGAGGGTGGTTGCATGGCGTTTTACCAGGGCCAGGAGTCGTCGATAGACGGGGGCCGAGAACCAGGGGCGGCGGGCCTGCCAGTGGGAAGCATAGATCACAACCAGGGGAAAGGATCCAGCGGCCATGACCTGCTCTACGAGCCAGGGGAAGCGTTGTGGGTCTGGCTCGACGGCGAAGAAACAGTTTTGAAGATTTCCCCCGATGGATTCCAGGAGGAGGGGGTTCAAGGTTCCGTGGGTGGAGAGGAATGCGACGGGGCCTGCCTGGCTGTGGTGTGCCATGGCAAAAGAGACGAAGGTGTGTTTGAGGACGGAGCCTACCCATTCATTAATAGCACCGGCGACGTAGCCGCCGGTGGGGAGGAAATGATCCAACACTGGAATTCCCGTGGTGACGGTGTTGTGAACTTGTCGCAGTTGATTTCCGTGGGTCAACTTGTGACTTGACACCAATCGGGCAAGGGTGCCATCGTGTGGGTTGAGAATGGTGTTCTTCATCGAGCCTCCATGGCGTCAATATACTGAACATTTGTTCAGTGGTCAACTCGAAAAGTCTTTTGCTGCGTTTTTTTCTTTTTCTTTCCAGATGTCGCCTCACGTCACGAGACAAAATGTTTAGATTTCGATGCGTTGGACAGCCCTGCTCCGGCCGTACGGATCCCGTCATAACGCATTGCGCTACCTTTGACGCGATGCTATACTGCGCCCCGGTGTGGAAGACGAAACTTACAACGCAACGAGGTTGTCCATGGAGCGCCACGAACTATTGAACAAAACATTGGAACCGTTGGATAATCTGATTGGCTACTCCCTTGAGGCCATGAAAAAAATCAACTTATACGAGCCGGTAAAAAACGGCGCATTCAACGCGTTTCGCACTGCGTTGCGGACCAATTTCAAGTTGCAACACCACGTCAAGGTTTACGGCGAAGAGAACGTCCCGACGGAAGGGGGAGTCATTCTGGCGGTGAACCACCAGAGTTGGATGGATGCGCAGCTTCTCTCGGCCATGTCTCCCCGCAAGGTTTCCTTCATCGCCAAGGCGATGTTCAAGGACTGGCCTTTGCTTCGCCACGTCATCGAAATGGCGGACGCTGTGTACATCACCCGAGGGGGGGATGACGGTGGGCTGGAGGGTGTCGCCCAGAGTTTGCGAGAGGGAAGCTGTGTCGGGATTTTCCCCGAGGGAACGATTCCCGGGGAAGAGGATGTTTCCCGCCACGAGTTGGACCCTGAGACTGGTCTTCTTAGAGGGAGAACAGGGGCAGTCCGTCTGGCTCTCATGTCCGGCGTACCCATTGTTCCCGTTGGATTGTCGGGTCCTGGCCGTGCGTACCCGCCGGAAGCTTATCCCCGTTTGGAGACCCTTCCGTTGACGAAGCCTGAGCCTCTGGAGGTTCGTTTCGGGACTCCGTTGAAGTTCGAATTGAAGGGCAACGAGAAGCTGACGTACAAGAAGCTTCGTGACATGACGGATCAGGTCATGCGAGCTATCTCGTCGTTGGTGGATTTCTCCATGGCGTACGAGCCGCTGACCCTTCCCATCAAGCGCAAGGAAGCCCCCACCCAGTTGCCCCCGACTCCTTACAAAAACAAGCCCTTGGAGAAGAAGGCTCCTTACGGTGTGTTGCTCCTCCACGGCTTCACCTCGCATGTTTCCTGCATTTCGGATCTGCGCTTCCCGGTGGAAGAGATGGGATTGCCCTACCGGGTTCCGATTCTTCGAGGCCACGGAACGAAGTGGGAAGATTTGAAGGGAGTCAAGGCTGAGGATTGGTACGAGGATGCTGAGAACAGCATGCTGGATCTTTTGAAGGAATGCGACAAGGTCATCGTGGTGGGTCTGTCCATGGGCGGATTGGTTGCGTTGGATCTGGCTGTTCGTCACCGCAAGCAGGTAGCGGCGGTGGTCACTGTGGCAGCGGCTTTGACTTTCAAGGATCCCCTGAGCGTATTGACTCCGCTGATGGCCCGGACCATTCCGAGCTGGCCCAGCCCCACGGCGTACAACGATAAGGAGTTGGAGAAGCAGCGCAACCGCAACTACCCGAAGTTCCCCACGGAAGCGTTCAACGAGTTGTACCAGTACTCCCACGTCATGGAGAACGACCTCTCCTTTATTCACGCCGACGCCCTCATTCTCCAGTCTCGCAAGGATCAGGTTGTGCATCCCAAGGCAGCACAGAAGATTTACAACAAGATCTCCTCGAAGAACAAGCGTCTCGCTTGGTTCGAAGAGTCCGGGCACGAGATGCTGCTTGACCTCGAGGCCC
>CALFHQ010000444.1 GCA_937876385.1 uncultured Pseudomonadota bacterium | reverse complement strand
ATCGCGGGGTCAGTGGATCGTGTATCCCAGGTGCTCTTGAGTTCGAGTCGCACAACGGAAGCCTCGGTGACCCTCGGCGCTGTCGTTCTTCGCTGATGCTCGGTTGGAAGCTCGAACGTTGAAGGACTCGTCAGCAAAACTCCCGCCCCGCTGAACGACCAGTGAGGAGAGATCATCAGCGCTCCCCAGACCTTCACATTTCGGGCCCGAGGGGGCGGTGTCAGGGGCCACACCATAGTAGTCGTCCTCGTAGCAGTCCGAGACCCACTCCCAGACGTTTCCTGCCATATCACACAAACCGTAGGGACTGTCCCCGCTGGGGGATCGGGAGCAAACCGGCACCGACGAATCCAACCCGCACTTGCCGTCTTCTCCTTCGATGGCCGCGAGAAGACAGGAGGCAGCCTCGTTTCCCCAGGGATAGAGTTGGCCGTCCACTCCACGGGCCGCCTTCTCCCACTCTGCTTCGGTTGGAAGCCGCATGCCCAGCCAGTCGCAATAGCGGACCGCATCCTGCTGAGTGACGCAGACGACCGGGTGATCGGGGTTCTCGTCGGGGGTGAATTCGCATGAGGGCTTGTCGCATACGGACGCCAGCATGCACTCGTTGTAACTGGATTGGGTGACCTCTGAACGCTGAATGTAGAAGTCCTCCAGGGTGACCAGACGATACGGGGTCTCATCGTAGTTGCACTGGTCGTCCAGGGCTTCGTTGCAGCCCATCCAGAAGGGGCCCGCCGGGACGTGGCACAATCCCTCTTCGCAATTGATGACGTATTTGGCGCTGGAATCACCAGAACTCGGGCTGTCCGAGCCTTCGGCATCGAGGGTCGTCGCTACCGGCGTGCTTCCGCATGACGCAAGGGCGAGGACCAACAGTGGGACAAAAACGGAGGCAACAAATCGGTGGGCATTTCTCATGAGATGATCGAGCTCCTTGTCGGATTGAACGAGACCATTGTATTGGTGGAATGGTCTCGACTCAAGAAGAAGACTTTTTTCACGTTTGCCCTCAGCGAGCAAACTGTCGATCTGGAACAGGACCCGGGACCAACGAGTCCCCATCGCCTGAATACAGTGCTTGACGAGACACCGCCGCTGCCTGAAGCTGTAAACAATGTTCCAGGAGGAGACGCCATGCAATGGATATTGACAGTTCGAAACTGGCCTGCACTCGTCGTGTTGGGCGTTGTGTTTGGATTCCTGACCTTCGAGGCACCCAAGGCCGAACCTGCCCCTGCTTCGGACCTCAAAGCTCGGGCTGTGAAGTTCGTCGAGTTGGTGGCATCGGGAGAGGTCAAGGAGGCCGCGGCGGATTTTGATGCCAAAATGGCCGAAGCCCTGCCCGACAAAGAGTTGTCAAAGATTTGGGAGTCCCTGGTTTTTCAAAATGGAGCTTTTCAGGGAACTGGCGATGTCCGAGCAGAGAAGGTGAAAACCAGCGACGTCGTCTACGTGCAGTGCCTGTTTAAGCGCGGCAGCCTGGTGACGAAGCTGGTCTACAACTCCGATGGCAAGATTGGAGGGCTGTGGTTCCAGCCAGACCCCAACCCACCCAAACGGGAGCAGCCAAAAGCTCCCGCAGGAATCACCGAATTCGAGATTACCATTGGTTCGGGGCAATGGAAGCTGCCGGGTACTTTGTCCATTCCGGCCGGTGATGGTCCATTTCCCGTCGTTGTGCTGGTGCACGGTTCCGGCCCCCACGATCGAAACGAGACCATCGGCCCCAATCAGCCCTTTCGTGATCTCGCCTGGGGTTTGGGAAAACAGGGGGTCGCCGTGCTTCGGTACGAGAAGCGCACCAAGAAATATGGCGCCCAGATGTCCGTCGACTCCGACGCTGTGACAGTCATGGAGGAGACAGTTCTCGATGCCGTTGCTGCAGTGAAGTTTCTTGTCGGATACGGGGCCAAGATCGATTCCAAACGGATCTTTGTCTTGGGCCACAGCCTGGGTGGGACCGTCATTCCCAGAATCGCCGAGGGGGCAAAGGACGCTGCCGGATTCATCGTCATGGCCGGTGCTGCCCGTTCTTTCGAGGACATGGTCTTAGATCAGGTGCGCTACATCTACTCTTTGAGGGGCACCCTCTTAGATGAAGACAAGAAGAACATTGCCACCTTAGAAGAGCAGGTGCGTCGAGCCCACGCGCTGAAAGCCGGGGACTCGGTTCCCTCATCGGAGTTGCCGCTGGGCATGAGCGTTCGATACCTCACTGACCTCCATGAACACAGCTCCGTGGAAGGGGCACTAAAGGTTACCCAACCGATGTTGTTCCTCCAGGGAGAACGCGACTACCAGGTAACGTTGGAGGACTGGGCGCTGTGGCGAAAGGCCCTGAAGGGTCACAAGAACGTGAAGTTCATCCTCTACCCGGACCTGAACCATCTCTTCATGGAAGGAAAGGGGAAGGCAACCCCCGACGAGTACGGCAAGGCAGGCACCGTAGACCAGAAAGTGGTGGACGATATCGCTGCCTGGGTGAAGAACGAGCCCAGCAAGTAGGCTCACCATCTGCCCGCCGTCGCTGCTTTGATTGTGAATCAACACGCCGCATCAGGCAGGGAGCCCGTTGGAACCGTCAAAGAGGCCACTCAAGAAGCGCAAGGCGTTGCGCCCCAGTACTCGGCTGTCGTAGCCCCCCTCCTGGACCACCAGCGTGGGGAGTCGCAATGATCCGATAAGTTCGCCGTTTTTTGCGAAGTCGTCTGGTTCCAGGGACCAGGTGCCCGTGGGGTCGTGTCGGGCCGTATCGAGGCCCAAGGCCACCACCAGGAAGACCGGCTTGAAGCGTCGGATGCGGGACAAAGCCCGGGCCAGCGCCTCCCGGTGTCCCGCGCCGTCAAGCTGTTCTGGAAGGGGGATGTTGAGAGCAAATCCTCGACCCTCTCCGTCCCCGATTTCATTGGCGTGGCCCGAGAAGTACGGATAGGCGAAGCGTGGGTGGCCGTGAATGGAAACGGTGAGCACGTCTGAGCGCTTGTAGAAGATGTCCTGCTGGCCGTTGCCGTGGTGATAGTCGATGTCCAGAATGGCGACTTTCCCGGTGCCGGAAAGGAGGTGGGCCGCTACGGCGACGTTATTGAAATAGCAAAAGCCTCCAAAGAAACCGTGTTCGGCATGGTGTCCCGGCGGGCGTACGGCCGCGTAGGCCAAGCGCCTTCCGTCTAAGAGGGCCTGAGCTCCGGTGAGGGCGCAGTCCACGTCTCCCCGCGCTGCCTTGTACGCGTTGGCGCTCAAAGG
>CALFHQ010000443.1 GCA_937876385.1 uncultured Pseudomonadota bacterium | reverse complement strand
GCAGAATGCGAAGGGTGCGACCGGGTCTGCACGCTTCACGGATGCGGCACAGAAGACGAGGCCACCTGCGCTACGATTCGTCCCGACTGTGTGGACGGGAATGTCTCGGTGATCCTGAACGGTTGCTGGGTCTGCATCTCTCTGGACACTTGCGTAAACAATGGGATTGAGGACGCGGTACCGCAGGACGCGATGCCCACGGACGTGATGGAAGACAGCATTCCTCCGCAGGATCAGGTGGACTCCCAGGACAATCAGTCTCCGGAGGACGTGCTTCAGGACCAGAGCGTTGATGCCCCGGAAGACATACAGCAGCCCGACGACGTGCCGGCGCCCGAGGATATCTACATCCCGGACGACATCACCGGCCCCATTGAGGGAACCTGGTACGACCCGGAAAGCGGCTTGCGATGGGAAAACCCGGGGTCGGACGACAGGATGAGCTTCGACGAGGCCGGGCAGCGCTGCGCCGACCTGACCACGGGCGGACTCACGGATTGGAGAATGCCGACGATCTCCGAGCTTCGGGGCCTTATTGCGGGTTGCATGATGACGGTAACGGAAGGCTCCTGCAAAGTCACGGACGACTGTGCGCAATCCAGTTGTGCTCCACTTGGATGTTCGGGATGCACGGAGTACTTAGGCCCCGAGGAAGGATGCTACTGGCTCCCTGAACTCGTTGGACCGTGCGAGTGGGTCTGGTCCTCGTCTGGAGCGACGAACATGATGGGAGTCTTCTCCTGGTGCGTGGTGTTCAAAGACGGAGCCATCCGCCAGGGGAATCACATAGTCCTCTCCGACAGCTTCGTGCGTTGTGTCCGGTAGGGCAAATCAGGAAGAGGGCAAGTCCAGACAGACTTCGAATGGCGAGGCTACAGCTGGGCGAGGGCCTGTTCGAAGTCTGCTTCCAGATCCTCGTAGGTTTCGCATCCCACTGAAAGTCGAACAAACCCACCGGTAATTCCAGCGATTTCTCGTGATTCCGGAGTCATTCCAGCGTGGGTCATGGAAGCCGGGTGCTGAATGAGGGTCTCGATGCCACCCAGCGATACGGCCAGCACTGCCAACTCCACACTGTCCATGAGTTTCTTTCCAGCTTCATGGCCGCCCTTCAGTTCGAAGGACATGAGGCTTCCAAAGCCGTCCATCTGGCGCTTGCCCAGTTCGTACTGGGGATGGGACTCCAAGCCGGGATAGCGTACCCAGGAGACCTTTGGATGGCTCTCGAGGTACTTCGCCAGTCGCATGGCGTTTTCTTGTCCGCAATGCACTCGCATATTCAAGGTCTTGATGCCTCGAAGAACCATGTAGGCTTGATGCGGGTCCATATTGGCGCCGAAGGTGGTAAAAGCCGGGCGAATCGCCTTCCAATCTTCGATGGTCTTCGTGACGATCATGCCCGCTACAACGTCGGCGTGGCCGTTGATGAACTTGGTCATGCTGTGCACAACGATGTCCGCTCCCAGATCCAGCGGGCGCTGGAAAATCGGGGACATGAAGGTGTTGTCCACGACGAGGCGTGCGTTCCCAGCGTGGGCAATCTCTGCACAAGCTCTCAAGTCGGTAATCTTGATGGTTGGGTTGGCCGGTGTCTCGACATACACAATCTTCGTGTTGGGCTTCATGGCCGCTGCCACTGCATCGGTATCGGCGGTATCCACAAAAGTGGACTGAACGCCGAATCGAGCCAGGTGCGTTTCCAGCAGGATTCGTGACGGGCCGTACAGCGCCTCGCCACAAACCACATGATCCCCAGCATTCAAGAACGCCATATAGACGGTAGAAATCGCTGCCATTCCCGAAGCTGTTGCCAGTCCTCCGGCACCGTTTTCGAGGGTTGCGACGCTCTCTTGCAAGGCGTCAATGGTTGGATTTCCAATTCGGGTGTAGATGTACCCCTTTTCCGCCCCTTTGAACAAGGCGGCCCCATGGTCCGCGTCCCGAAATGCGAAGGTAGATGACTGGTAAATCGGCACAGCCACGGCACCGGTGATCGGGTCCGAATGCTGTCCTGCATGAATCGCCTTACTCGACATCCCCATCTCTCGCATGTCCTTTTTACTCATCTCCACACTCCCTGTTGTCATCACCAATCAAGCCGACCCCACTGGTCGGCGAGCCATGGTACCGCCTTCGAAGTAAAATGCAAAGAGTCAATTCGGCAGGGTTCTGTCTTGTCAACCAATGGTCGAGAAGGCCCTCTTTAGTGGGTGTAGACCCAGAAGTCGCCGCTGGTGAGGGTCATCCCTTCCCACTGCGTCTTGAGGCGCACGACGTATCGGGTGTCTGGAATGAGGCCGGTGAGTTCCACGGACTTTGTGGACCCGGGTGCGAGGACTCCCAATTCCACGATTTGGCCGTAGTCGGGGATTTCCACGCCGTATTCCAGGGTGATGGGGGTTGTGAAGTCGGTGGAGAATTCCACCGTCGTGCTGGTGTCGGTGCCTGCAACCACAATGACAGGGGAAAACAGCGGCTGGGCGGGCGCTCCCACGGGGTCCACCCCCTGCAGCGGTCCCCCCACGGAATTCAGGAAGGTGGTCAAACGCTCTGGGGAAGCCACCGAGACCCCTGAAAGCCCAGCGGCGTTCATCTCGGTGATGACCTCGGTGAGTTCCTGACGCCCCCAGAGAATCCAGGCGTCAAAGAGTTCAGTCGACACCCCGGGAGCCTTGGCCCGTCTGGCAAAGAGGATGATGTCAATTCCTCGCCAGGCTCGGGCAGCGAGGGTTTGGTGCGTCAATCGGCGTTGGAGGTCCTGGAACTGCTCCGCGTCAAGCACGGTTTCCAATTGCAGAAGCTTGGCTAAGGACTGCTCGCTCATGACCACGGACTCGGTTCCTTCCTGCCAGATGAGGCGAAGGGTTTGCTCGTTGGGTTCGTCCAGGGAATCCCAGACCCCTTGCCAATCGGGGTCCCATTTGGGCATCTTCCCTCGGTCGTTGAACTGGTCTAGCACTGGAGCGTCGGGAAAGTCGCTGCTCTTTTCCAGCGCCCAAATCCCCAGGACGTAGTGAGACTTTCGTCGAATGGGGAAGGTATCCTCCAGGATCTCCTTCAGCACCGCCTGTCCGGGGTCGCCCAAAGAGACCCCGTAGAAGCTTTCAATGAACTCGTTCCAGATGGTGGTCAGTGGGGTGTTGATGTCTTCCACAAGCCTCTTCACAGCCCACAAATTGACCTCGTTGGGGGTGTGGAGGGCGTGGTCGGAGCCCCGCTGCACTCGGCTCACAACGCCGATCCCTTTGTGCTCCCACAGGTAGTCCATTCGATACCAGTAGTATCCCGGAGCGCAAAATGGGAGCACCGCCTTTCCGTAGTATTCTCCGGCCAGGTCCAGCTCCAGAACCGACGGGTGGTTTCCAATGTTTCCAGTGGTAGGGTGGTGGGGATTGTAGGGTTCCCAGTCTTGGACGGGGCCCTTGTGCATCCCGGTGAACTCGACCCCGGTCACCGTCTGCAGGCCGACGCCATGCCAGGTGATTTCGTCGGGTTGATGAACGAAGGTGCGGATCATCAACTCCTTTCCGAATTGGTTCACGATGACGTCCCCCAACTCCTCGACGATGATGCGAATGCGCTCTTCGTTTGAGGGAGCAGTCAACGGATTCGGGCCGTAGTTGTCCACACACCAGTCGCAGGTACAAATGGAGAACCAGGGGGAAATCGGGGAGGAACCGAACATCATCACGACTCCGTCCAACCCGGGCAACAGCTCAAACGCGGTGGTGTACGCTTTGGCCCGCTTCTGCCAGGTGAGCGAGGTCGAATTGTAGCAGACGTCCAGGTCCACACCGGACAACTCGTGGCTCCAGATGAACGCCTTCATGCCGTACTCGTGGGCTTTGTTGATTCCCAGATTCAACGTATCGATGCGCGTCTGGGCCGCCTCGGGATCGTCCACAATTTCTTCCAATTCCATGATGAGATCGTGGGACAACTGGATCTGATTCACACCGTATGCATGCGCTTCGTCGATGGACTCCAGCACCGAATCCGGGTCGGAGTCGAGGAGAATCCATCCGTGAACAGGCTCGTAGTCCGCTCGGTCGAACTCCCACTGTGCGTCGGCCCCGTCAGCGGTGATATCAGCGCCAGAGTCGACCTCTGACAAGTCCTCCAGAGTGCCATCGAGGTGGCTATCTGCCGCCAGATCCATCCCGGTGGAATCGACGCTCACATCCATGGAATCGGCGACCCCATCCCCCGGAGAAACATCCCTGGGCGTCGAGCTTGAGCCGCATCCGGCAACAAGCAAGAGGGCAACCAGAATTCCACAAACTTGATTTCGCATGTTCATCTCGACCTCCTCCCTGGCACACGAAGCATTGTAGAGAGGGAGAGGGAATGGAGCAAGATGGATCCACCGGTGGAACATTGGAATCGGGGGATCCGCCTCGCCGTCTTCGACCTTTGCCTTTGGTCCTCCGTGTGCTACATTTCGACGGATTGCGGCTATGACTTGAATAGGAGGAAGGCCAATGCTGAAAGGACATCCCAAAGGACTTCTGGTCATGTTCTTTTCCAACATGGGCGAACGTTTCGGCTACTACACAATGCTCGCCGTGTTCGTCTTGTACCTGCAAGCAAAGTTCGGGTATACCACGGCTGAAGCGGGCGGAATCTACGGGGGATTCCTGTTTGGAATCTACTTCCTCCCCCTGTTGGGCGGCTACGTGGCCGACAACATCCTAGGGTACGGAAAGACCATTGCGTTGGGAACGGTTGTAATGTTCCTGGG
>CALFHQ010000442.1 GCA_937876385.1 uncultured Pseudomonadota bacterium | reverse complement strand
TGCCTCGGGAACTTGACTTGTCCCGGCGTCCCCAAAGAGAATTGTTCTCGTGAAGGTCGGGCCGCTCTGGATTTGCACTGGAGAGATTGGATGATGACCCCAAGCGCAAGAGATTGGACCAAAGTTGCGGGCCTCGCCGCATTGTCAGTTTCCTCCCTCTTCCTTGCATGGTGGATTTTTGGAATTCTATCCCTTCTCTTTCTTGTCGTTGGGCTGGTGGGGCTGGCCATTCTTCCCGTGGCGGCCCTGTTGGCGTGGTTTCGACAGGGACGACTCAAAGGAAGGGGGGGGAACGTACGGATAGCCGTTGCCGCTGTGCTGGAGACCCTTCTAGTCGTCCTCGTCACCCTGGCCTTGCTGCCTGGAAGTTTCCATCGCCCCACCTCTCATCGAGATGGAAACCTGGTCAAAGACCCCTATTTTGGTCACCTTCCAGTGCCCCTGGCAGAGTACGAGGAACGGGGGGTACCCCTGGACCAGACCATCGGGCAGCGCTTCGAAGTGATCGACATGACTCGTGAGCAGGTCGTCATCCATGGAGATTCGGTTCTGCACGGTTGGGGGGTGGCCCCGGAAGAATCGGCAGCGGCCATTTTGAAAGAGCGGATTGTGAACGCTCAAGTGGTCAACGCCTCCGTCTCGGGGTACTCCATTGATCAGTACTACATGTACTTGAAGGCCTTCTTGCCACGAACCAGACCCAAGGTGGTGGTGATCGGCATCTACGCTGGGAACGACTATCAGTCCGCCGGAATGAGCAACTGGCGAGGGCACAGCAAGCCTCTGTTTGTGAGAGATGGAGACGGAATCAAGCTGTTTAGAGAGAGGGCTCCCAGCTACAATTGTGTGGACCAGTTGGGAGGAAGCCTGCTGTTCAAACCCATTTGGACTTATGAAGCTGTTGCTCAGAAGAGTATCGATGTTGTTTGCAACGTTCGTACTCTGTCAGAACCCGAACATGCGTTTGTAGTCGAGAAACTTCTGGAAGCCATCGACGAAACCGTCAAGAAGGCTGGGGGGCGCGCCCTCTTCGTGCTCCTTCCTGATCGAAACGATTTCAACATGGACCGCTTCGTGGTCAGCCCCGACCAATACTATGCCAAGACCCTGGCGAGATATGACCAGTTGGCGACTCTCTTGAAAGAGGGAGGCTTTGATGTCTTGTGGTTCAAGGACGAAATGGAACGCGCTAGCGAGAATCCATTCAGTCTATATCTTCCCAACGATTCGGCCCATCTCAATGTTGCAGGGAATCGACTGCTGGCCGATGTGCTGCAAAGGGAACTGAAGGAACGATACGGCATCTGGTAGCTTCCGCCCATGAACGGTGGAGTCCCCCAGAGTGCAAGCAGCGCTCCCTCGGTCTTGACATCCCACGGTGTGCAGTCGACACTGTCTACCGGTTAGTATTGACCCCGGCAGGTCCGTCGCGTCAGGGAGGTTACCAATGAAAGTTGCCATTATCGGCGGGGGCTCAACCTACACCCCCGAGCTTATTGATGGATTGATCAAACGTTACGAAGAGTTGGGTTTGACTCAGGTCACGCTCATGGATATTGACCCGGAACGATTGAAGGTTGTCGGCGGATTTGCTCAGCGGATGGTGAGCCACGCCAAAGTCCCACTTGATGTGACTCTCACGGAAGATAGACGGAAAGCCATCGCCGGTGCGGATTTCGTGCTGACGCAGATTCGGGTGGGGCAGATGCCCGCCCGCCACAAAGATATCCAACTGGGTTTGCGGCACGACCTCATCGGCCAAGAAACCACAGGCGTAGGAGGCTTTGCCAAAGCCCTTCGCACGATTCCGGAGGTTGTCAAGCTCGCCGACGACATGAAGGAGCTGGCGCCCGATGCCTGGATGATCAACTTCACCAACCCGTCTGGACTGGTGACGGAAGCGCTGCATCGACACGGTTTGAAGCGGCTCATCGGCCTGTGCAACATTCCCATTGGGATGGTCATGGACGTGGCGGAATACCTGAAAGTGGAGCCCAAACGCATTGCCCTCGATTACGTCGGCCTCAACCACCTCTCCTGGGTTCGGAAGGTCTATCTCGATGGAGTGGATATTCTTCCCCAGGCCATTGACCAGATACTCCACTCGGGACCGGCAAACATCGAGGATATCGACTACGAACCAGAGTTTTTGAAGGCGCTGGGGTTCTTTCCTGGACCCTATCTGCGCTACTTTTACAAGACCCAGGAGATGCTCGACAAGCTCAAGAAGAAGGAGAAGTCGAGGGCCGAAGAGGTCATGGACGTGGAGAAGACTCTCCTGGCCCAGTACGCCGATCCGGCAGTTACCGAGAAGCCCCCGGAGTTGTCCAAGCGTGGGGGCGCATTCTACAGCCACATCGCCATCAACCTGATGGATTCCATCTGGAACGACAAGGGGGAGACCCACATCGTGAACATCCCCAACCAGGGGGCAGTGGACGGAATTGGAGAGGACCAGACGGTGGAGATCCCTGCAGTGATCCGGAAGTCGGGAGCCATCCCCCTGCGAATCGGGAAGGTAGAACCCCACATTCTGGGACTTATGCAGCAAGTAAAAGCGTACGAAACCCTCGCTGCCGAGGCGGGCCTCGAAGGTTCCAGGAGAAAGGCAATTCTCGCCCTGGTAGCAAACCCGTTGTGCCCGGCGCAAAAGGCGATAACCGTGCTCGACGACATCGTCCAAACCCACGGCATTGCACTCACATGATGGCACGCCGACCGTGGTTGTTGTGGTCCGTAGCTCTATATCTCCTTCTGGCTGCGAACACGGCCTTCGGGGGAGAGATTCGGCACGGAGCGTTGAGACTGAAATTCACGGGAAACCAGGTGCTGGTGGACGAGGTCTATTTGGCGGTTCTAGAGCTGCCCGAGAACGCTCGCCCCACTGCCAAGTTGGCGCGCCGGGTGGAGCGAAGACTGGAACGGTTCCTTCGTGAATCAGGCTACGAGCTGGCCATGGTGACTGTCAAGGTCACCCAGAATGGTCTCTCCATCGATATCAATGAAGGAAGAATCGAGAAAGTCCTCTTCGTTGGGAAGGGGACGGTTCGAACCCTTCAACTGAAACTGGATCTGTCACTTCCATTTCGAGTATTCAACCGCCCCTTCCTCGAGCGCCAACTGGATGTGTTCTCTGAGAAGTACTCCATCGCCAACATCCGGTATGGACTGGTTGAGACTCGAAAGGTGGACGGAACGGAGTCCACCATTGACTGGGGGCGGTGGACGGGAGATGTCGCACTGTTTCCCGAATCGGCTCGATATGACCTGGTAATCTATTTGGGGGAGTCCAATTGGGGAAGCGGAGTCGGCGTTGGGTTGAACTACCGCTCGTCGGACGGCGCTCTGATGAATCTCCGCTACCGGGACACAGGGTTGGTTTTCTCTGACGACCGCTGGGAGATTCGTGGCGAGTTGGGAGGCAAGTTGAGAACCCGACTGGATTCCTCAGACGCATACGTGGCCCTCACCGTGGGGGATCTGGGCTGGAAATGGTACGCACCCGGGCTCTGGGGCAGCGGGTTCCGCCCGTCCTTTGAACTTGCCAACTCCATTACGAGCCGTCAGCGGGCGGATTTGCGACTGGAATCATACTACAGCGAACGAGTCCAGGCCGCGGCCGCCCTGCAATTCGAATGGGCCGACCGAATGGGTGTCTCCGTGGGGGGCGGTATGCAGGGAAGGTGGATCTTCGGGCTGGACCAACTCAGCGACGCCACGGTGGCCGTGGAGGGAGGCTTTGACTGGCGACCCTTCGTGGAGGGTCGGCTGGACATGGTCTTCAACGCAGGCCATCTTCGGCGGGACCGGTTGCATCGACTGGAATTGGGAGCACGGCGCTTCTGGTGGACGAATGGGAACTCAACCGACTGCTTTGATGGGAAGTACCAGGGGGTGATACCCATCGGTTGGCACGAGCTGCGGTTCACAACCCGAGGGGCGATCAAACTGGGCTCAGTGGCCTTTGACGACGATCTCACGGTTCACGGAGACCATGTGCGGGGAGTCTTCGGCGACCAGTTCTTCGTGCACCGAGTGGCTTCCCTTTCTCTGGAGTTTCGTTGGTCCATTACTCGAGATGTGCTCATGATTGGCTTGTTCCACGACCTCGCCGTCTTTGGCCAGGAAGCGTGGCTCAAGAGCTCTGGATCGGTTCGAGTGGCCAACAGCTTCGGCCCCGGACTCTATGTCCTCCTTATCGACACATTCCAGTTGGACATCCAGTACGGGGTGGGATTTGCGTCAGACGGCGGGTTCGATCACGGTCTCGTGCTCAACATTCAAAAAGTGTTCTAGAAGTCGAGGTTGAGCTTCTCGAAGTGGCCCTTCGGGTGGTTGCAGTTCGGGCACTTCTCGGGGAGAACGGTGCCTTCGTGGATGAAGCCACAGACCCGGCACATCCAGGGCGTCTTCTCTTCACGCTTGTGCACGGACTGGCTCGCCACCATCTCAATCAGCTTGTTGTAGCGTTCCTCGTGGAATTTCTCCGCATTGGAGACCCAACGGAACTGCTGAGCGACCTTCGGGAAGCCTTCCTTGTCGGCAACTTCGGCAAAGCTCGGGTACAGCGCGGAGTGCTCTTCGTGCTCACCGGCCGCGGCGTGCTTCAGATTCTCCAAGGTCGTTCCAATGCCACCGGCAGGGTAGGAGGCCGTAATTTCCGCCGTGCCCCCCTCGAGGTGAGAGAAGAACATCTTCGCATGCATCTTTTCATGGTCGGCAGTTTGATCGAAGATCGCTGCAAT
>CALFHQ010000441.1 GCA_937876385.1 uncultured Pseudomonadota bacterium | reverse complement strand
CTTCACCGCGTCCGAATCGAGCTGGCGAGTACATCCGAAATCGTACACTACGAGAGTGCCCTCGGGTCGAAAGGCGTAGTTTCCGGGGTGGGGATCAGCATGGAACCACCCGTGTCGGTAAAGAGTTCCAAAATAGATTTGAAAGAGCCTCTCCCCAACATCTGTTCGCCAGGCGCTGTCCGGGTTGCGAGCCAGCATCTCGTCTAAAGAGAGTCCCTGCTCAAAGGTCGTCACCAGGACTCGGTGACTGCACCACTCAAGATGAACCTGAGGCACCACGACCCCCGGGATGTCTTGCAGCAAACGGGAGAAGAGCTGCTGACGCTCGGCTTCCAGGGAGTAATCGCACTCTTCCATCATACGGTCCCGCATCTCCGTCATGAAAGACTTCATGTTGGCGCTGCTTCCCGGCATGAACAGCCGGGCTACCACGGGCCCGATGCGGGCCGCATTAAAGTCCGAGGTGAGGGCCTCTCGGATCCCGGGGTGAAGGACTTTCACGGCCACCTGCGTTCCGTCTGGGAGAGTCCCTCGATGGACTTGCCCTATGGATGCCACGGAAAATGGTGTGTGGTCCATGTGCTCAAGCAGTTCGTGGGCTCTGGGCCCCAACTCTTCTTGCACGATGCCTTCTACGGCGGACCACGGGGCGGGCTGGGATTGGGTCTGGAGGAGAGAGAGGAGCGCCCGCATCTCCGGAGGGAGACTGACGTCCACATAGCTGAAGATTTGCCCCATCTTCATGGCAAGTCCTTTGAGCTCTCCCAGATTCCGCACCATCCTCTCGATGGCTCGAACGTCCGCTGAGTTGAGGCCACCGTCTCCCCGCCCTCGAAAGCGGCCCGTGGCGACGCTGAGTCCTGTTCCAACAGCGGTTTTCAGCATCCTGGTGGTGCGACCGAAGCCTCCCTTTGGAACCGGGGTGTCGTGGGTGGCCTTCAGAACATCCAGAAAAGCATCAATGGAGGGTTGCTCTGTCTGCTTCTTCGTCATGTCGACATCTCCAAACGGGTCCCGCGGTGACTGCAAATGAAGTTGAGTTTGCCACGGTGCGTAGCGGGAACGCAACCGGGAATGCGACCGAAATCGGTGCCTGTCGAGATGAGACTTTGGAGGGGAGAGTAGACCTTGAAGTGATGGCTGCTTCGGGCTACCCTGGCTCAGGACCAATGTAGTTCTCAAGGCACGCAAGGGTGCCGGAAGACAGGAGTTGCAAAACGATGGGGTCCCCACGGCATTTGCTGACCACACAGCGAAAGATTTTCGCCGATTCGGTTGCACGGGGATTGTCCGCTGCCTTGGGGCTGTTTGCTGCGGCAAACGTTCTCTTCGGGCTTGTTCAGGACGGCAACTTACTTGAGCAGAATATCTGGTGGATCGACTCTCGCCCTGTGCCGCCCTGGTTTGCAAATCCGGTCATCTTGCTGTCAGGGGTGTTCTTGATTTGCTACGCCTTCCGCCCGCACATGTCGACGTGGCGCCGGTTGGCTACCCGTGGAGGGCTGGCCCTCCTCTGCGTTGCGTCCATTTGGAACACGATGGCCTATTGGGGTTTGCTGACCCTGGGGGAAATAGCGAGTCCTGTCTTGACCCCGCTGTCCCTCTTCGTGGCGCTGTTTCTGGCATGGCTATGGTGGCATCTCCGCAAACCGGTGGAGCCCGTTGCTGTCGGCCCTCGGAGTCGTCGTCGGGTGCTTTGGCGGCGCGCCGTGGCGATAACAGCCTTCTTCGCCGTTCCCGTTCTCTTTCCTTTGGCACAGATGTTCACCTTCGGCCTCACCGACTATCGACGCGATGCCGATGCCGTGGTGGTATTTGGAGCGGCGGTGTGGCCTGGGAATGTGCCCTCTCACGCTCTGAGAGACCGAGTCGACACGGGAATCGAGCTGTATCAGGCAGGTCTGGTGGGCAAGATAGTGTTCTCTGGTGGGCCCAGCGCGTCAGAAGAGATCCTCCCGGAGGTGGATGTCATGAAGAGGCTGGCGTTGGAAGCGGGGATCCCAGAAGAGGACATCATCTTAGACCCCCTGGGTGTGAATACTCGTGCCACTGCCGAGAATTGTGTTGGGCTGTTTGAACGGCACGGGGTGAAACGCGCCCTGGCCGTGAGTCACTTCTACCACCTGCCCAGAGTGAAGATGGCCTTTCGGCACCATGGGCTCAACGTATACACGGTTCCGGCCGAGGAGACGCACATTCTGGTCAAGTTGCCCTTCTACCTGGTTCGAGAGGTGGCCGCATTGTGGGTGTACTACCTTCGTCCCCTGGTTCGGTAGCGGCGGGGTCAGTCCTCTCGAAGGACCTCTTGAACACGAAGAGCGAGTTGGGACGGGGTGTCCTTGTTGGCGATTCCAGCAACAGCCATGAGTTCGCCCTTGCCGACACCGTGCTGGCGGAATCACCAGCCCATCGCTACAATGGCAGCACAACGATTCCGGGTGCGATTTGAGGAGGCGGATAGGCTATGAATCTCTCTGGTGTGCGAATGGCGGTTGCGGTGGCGGTGGCTTCTGGAATGCTTTCCTGTGGGGAAGCGGAACCGGCGTCAGATGTTCCAGCAGACGTCCTGTCCGCCGAAGTGCAAGCGCAAGATGTGAGTGTCCTCGAGCCGACCACCTTTAGAGTGATGACCTTCAACGTCGGAACCACAGACAACATGCAGCACGAATTGGACGAGGAGGCAGGTTCGGGGGATGGATACACCGACGCCCATGCGGCGGAGAATTCCTCGAAGTATTCCAATAACCTGGCGTGGAATCCGGCGGAGACTGCCTTATCCCAGTTCATCGCCGACAAGAGGCCCGACATCGTTGGATTTCAGGAACTCTACTATGACCCGTGGTGTGAGTCTGTGGACGTCACCGAGGGGCTTGATTTTGTCTGTGACCAGTACGACCCAACTGGGCCTTTGCAGATCCAGCGCCTGCTGGGGGACGCCTACCAGATTGCTTGTGCCGGGGATCATCCAGACAACTGCGTTGGGGTACGAAAGGAGTTCGGGAGCATTCCTGCTTGCTCGTCGGATCTTTGTATTGACGGCTTGGAGGGGATGCCCGTCCCCAGTGGTTGCACCAGTTCTAAGCGAATCGGTTGGGTTGAGGTCGTGGCGCACAGTGGCATGTCTCTGATATTTGTGGATTGCCACACGGTTTCCGGGCTCACCGAGGCCAACATGGCGTGTCGCCGTGAGCACATGCAACAGATTTTCGAGGACCAGGGCGACGGGATTCCGGCGGCCCATGGCGACATCAATGTCGTCGTGGGGGACATGAACACCGACCCCTTTCTGTTTGCCGGTGGGGACCCCAGCGCGGCCTATTGGAACCAGTGGGTCGGAGAAGGAAAGAAGTTCACCTACATCTCTTCTTCTGATGCGTCGGGGCCGGCGACTCACGCTACCACCATGCATCTGGATCACGTCATCGCGACCGGCCTCACCGGAAGTTGTTTTGTGGCCGGGGAGAGTGCTGGAGAGCCGCCGGTAAAGGAGACGAGTTACTTCGACCACCGGCCCGTTGTTTGCGACGTGGAAATAGCTCAGTAGCGTTGAGCCTAGAGGCCTTCTTTTGGCTCCCACACTCTCCTCACAATGGCTCCTGCCTCACTTTGGAACCTCCCGGGGATTCGGACCACAGTTGTGGGGCGGCCGAAATCCAGGGGTGTGCCGTCGGTAAGCGCGAGGTTGGCGACGGTGAAAGGCTCTGTGAGGAGTCCTCTTTCTCGGATTTCCAGTTCCATTCCGGGTTTCACCACATTCTTCAGTTCGATGTCGATGGAGTCGTCACGTTTCTGAACCACTCTCCCAATGAAGGCATTGAAGTTGTGGTATCGAGAGCCTTCAAACTGGTAGGTGGAACGATCTGGAAGTCCCCCGGGGAGGAAGTGCGTAGAGAACTCCCGATTGCTCACTTTGGCCACCTCTTCCTGGAGTGCCGGTAGTGCGTCCCGGTAGCGTTTTGTGTCCCCGGCAGCGAGCCAGCGAGCGGCTTGAGCATACACGTCGGTGGTGATGGCAACGTAGTGTTCCGACTTCATTCGGCCTTCTATTTTCCAGGAAGCCAGTTGGGCGTCGAAGAGCTCTTCGAGGAGGGGGAGTGCCCAGAGGTCTCGGGCATCGAAGAAGTGGGTGTTTCGGT
>CALFHQ010000440.1 GCA_937876385.1 uncultured Pseudomonadota bacterium | reverse complement strand
GAACACATGGATCCTGTCAACGACACTCCTCTTTACCCTCCTCTTTGGACCTGCTCCGGGCTCTCAAGGGGAACTGGACAGAGTCGCAAAACTTCTCCAGCGTTACCTGGCAAACCCCACAAACGCGGCCCGACTGGAGCTGTCGAAGACTCCCTTGGAGACCCTTGAGGCTACACTCCCGAAGGCTCTCTCGTGGCGCTCTGCTTCGAAAATTCAAAAGCAGGGGAAGGTGGTTATCGGAGATACCTTCTACCTGTATCAGCTCCCCGAGAACTACACCACGGACCGGGCGTGGCCCCTCATGGTTTCCCTCCACGGGAACCCTCCGAGGCACTACAAGCGAGTCCACTACGAGTACTGGAAAGGGGATCCGGCAAAGGCAGGGTACATTCTGGTTTCTCCAGACCTTGAAGGGGGCAGGTGGCACCGCGTAGGGGATCCCGTGGTTCTCGCTGCCTTGCGCGACGCATCGACTCGATTTCGAGTGGATCCAGACCGAATCTATGTCAACGGCTACTCCTCGGGAGGAAGCGGCGCCTGGATCATGGGAACGCGGTATGCTGACGTCTTCGCGGGAATGATCGTCCGATGCGGAATCCGCCGCCCCAACGACCACGAGTTGACCAACCTCAGAGACCACGGTGTGTACATCATTCACGCGACCCTGGACCATGCATGTCCGGTGGACCAGGCGAGACGAGCTGTGAAGACTCTTGAGCATCTCAACATCACCCACCATTACAAGGAATTTCCTCGGGGACACGACTTCTACCCCCGAACGAACCTGGAGATTCTGAAGTACATGGAGGACTACAAGTTGGCGCCAAAAAGTGCCTTTGAGATTTACGCCCGGTTTGACGAAGACCGCCCCATCACGGAGTTCGTCTCCCTGTCCGGCAAGTTCCACCACCTGCAGGGAACCTGGGAAGGAAATCAGGTGAACATCACGGTGGACAAAGTGGAGTCAATCCAACACCTCGACGTCTATCTGCGAAAAGACCTGCTGTCAGATGCGAAGACCCTCAGATTCATCGTCAACGGCAAGGATCTGGGGGAAGTGGCGGTGCAACGAGATAGCTGGTCTTTCCTCAAAGCGCTCGAGCTGAGTCCCTTCGTAAACGATGGAACAGACGACCGGCTCTTCGTCGGTTCGGTGAGACTCGTGGACGACGGTGTTGTCCTCGACCAACCGGTTCAATCTCCCAGAGAGAACTGAATTCCCTCCAGAAGATCGGGGTACAAGAAGGGGTAGTTGACCCGTTCCAGAACCTCGGGCAACGCTTTGGGTCCGGCCAGCAGGAGGCTCTCCCCCTTCTCACCAAACAGCGCTTTCACCACCGCCCCCGGGAGGGGAAGCACAGTCGGCCGTCCCAGCGCCAGTCCCAGCGCCCGGGTGAATTCTCGATTGGAAGCGGGTGCGGGAGCCACGCAGTTCACGGCTCCTTCAACATCGTGGGTCACCAGCCAATCAAAAATGCCGACGATGTCTTCCTTCGTGATCCAGGAGAGCCACTGGTTTCCCGAACCGACCACCCCACCCACCCCTGCTTTGAAGGGCCCAATCATGCTCCCCAACGCCCCTCCAGAGGCACTCAGGACCACCCCAATTCGAGGATGAACGACTCGAATTCCCGCCTCCCTCGCCGGGTCGGCTGCGCCTTCCCAAACCTTGCCCACCTCGGCCAGGAAGTCGTCCCCCGGGGGGGAGGTTTCGACGACGTCTTCGGCAGTCGCTCCGTATATCCCCACCGCCGACGCCGAGACAAACAAGCGCGGGGGTGTTTCCAGGGAAGCCAGGGTATCGGCAAGCAAACGGGTGCCATCCCGGCGACTCTCCAGTATTTGAGCCTTTCGCTTTGCGGTCCATCGTCCGGCGCCGACATTCTCCCCGGCGAGATGAACCAGAACATCTACCTCTTCAAGCTTCTTGCCGTCAATTGTTCCCTGTTGCGGGTCCCAGGAGATGGCCCGCTCTGATGGACGGACGTCCCGGCGAACCAGGGGGAGCACCGTCACTCCGGCCATCTCCCAGAAGGAGGTCAACGCCCTCCCGATGAGTCCCGATGCACCGCTGATGGCGATGGTGCGGGGGCGCTTCCCGCCCCCCCTTTCCAAACGAACCAGGTCGTTCAAGGTGCGTGCATGGCGAAAGCGAAACAGGCGAGCGAGGTCTCTCTCAACCTTTCCGGCCCCCAGGCTTCCCATGGGCCCGTAAGGCAGCTCGTATTGGATGGTGTCGATTAGCCGGGAGGTGCCGTCGGGGGTGGGTTCGACCCTGTGTTCGTGGCGCCAGGATTGAAAAGGGCCGCTTCGCTGTTCGTCCACAAACAACACGCCGTCTTCGAACTTGGTGTGCTCCACCTGCAACCCCACGGGCACCCCCGCAACCTTCATCTTGAGGTGTACCTGCACTCCAACATCGAGTCCCTTGTCCTGACGAGGCACCTCCACCGGCGACCACGACGGGGTCAGTCGCTGAAGAACCCCTGGGCGCTTGTGGTAGTCAAAGAGGGTCTTGGAGGAAACGGGGAAGGTGGAAGAGGTTGTGAATTTCTGCATGGGCGTCTCCCGGGTGTGTGGGTATCAGGAGCCGTACCGCTGGACATAGGCCCGAACGTCGAGCTTTCTCGCTGTGTTGTCGGAGGTCATGTATCGGACCTTTCCAAAGACGGGGCGCTCGGGTCCCCAGGGTCTGTCGTGGCGCCCCAGCACCCAGAAGATCCCGGACACCGAGTTTGGATCTCTGCCGTCCAGTGCATACCGATTGTTCAACTCAGTCATCACCATGAGGGCGTCTTGGGCGGATCGGCTCCAATGAAGGATCTTCTTTCCCCACAGCATCCGTAAGTAGTTGTGAATCTTTCCTTCCATCCTCAACTGGTTCTGGCAGGCATTCCACAATTCGTCGTGGGTCTCGCCCAGACGGAATTCCTCTGGAGTGTACAGATAGGGGCGAGGGTCATGGCGATGGACGTCCAGAGTTTCCAGTGCCCAGGCCGGTAGAGAGGAGAACTCCCCGTGGTCCCGCCGATGGTGGGCAAATCCGTACCCCAGCTCACGCCAGGTGATGACCTGGTCCAGGAAGCCCTCACAGGCCAAATCCACTCCCCACCAGCCGGTTCGGCGGCCATTGGGCTTGTCTGAAAGCCGTCCTTGATTCCATCCCTGACTGTCGAGAACCTCCCGTACCACCTCGTGAGCCGAGATGTGGCCAAAGTGGAGGTAGGGGGCCAACTCGGAGGTGACCGGCTCGTCTGGTTGGTTGCGCCTCTCGTAGCCTGACAGTCGTTGGTCAACGAACCGTTTCAGCCGAATCAACGCTTCTCTCCTCCCCCCCACCAAGCCCTCAACCGGAGCTACACTGTGGTCCAATGGCAAGTCCCGAATCTGACTGGAAATGGAATCCAAGGAAGCCTGAGGCCAGCGGGATAGGGAATCTTCCGGCAGGGAAGCCCCTTTGACTACAGCTCCCCCTGCGAGGGGGTCGCGACTCGGCCACGCCCGCAGGTAGTCAGGCAAGGTCTTGTGGAGCATTCGGCGAAACTGATAGGCGGTATCGAAGGCCTTCCCGGGGGTGGCCAGGGGAAGCAATCCGTTGCTGTCTACGGCCTCCAATCGGCAGGGAAGCGTGGCGCCGGCGCTACGCACCATGGCAGGCAGAAAGAAGGTTGGAAAGTGGTCGGTGACCACCACGGCGGCGTCGACAGCAAGGGCGGCGAGAAGCCCCTTGCCCAAGTCCCGGGAGGGTTCCACGTAGCCGAAGTAGGTCACCCCATTTTCCCGGCAGTGGCGTGCGTTGTCCCGCATCCCTTGGACGATGAACTGGTGAATTCGATCGCTGGCCCAGGGATAGTTCAGCCGAACTCCTTCGAAGACAATCAAAGGCCGGTTCAGCCGGTGACACCACTCGATGGCTCGCTCCAAAGCGTAGTTGGAGTGCACACGGCGGTTGGCGATCATCCAGTAGAGGACAATGCTGCGATCCTTAAGGACCGGTGCATCGTTCATGACGAAGACCCGTTGGGTGTCCACCTGCTGCATCAAGATTCCTTCCAATGGTTGGTATTGATTGTACCCGACATCACTCTTATATTCTGAACCGACATGGCACACAACCCTGGAGGACTAGCGCATGGC
>CALFHQ010000439.1 GCA_937876385.1 uncultured Pseudomonadota bacterium | reverse complement strand
GGCCGGGTTCCCGTCTGTCGCTGAGAGGCAATGTGCGGCCGTGAGTACCCAGTTGGGGGCAATCAAGGTTCCCGAGCAGAAGGAGCCGATGTATCCCATACCTGGGCTCCACTGAATAAGAGCCCCCACTCCCATCCATCCACTTTCTTTCTCTCCACCTACGATGGGGGATGCAAGTGGCGGATCTTCGGGAAGTGCGAGTGCGTTGTTCTGGGAAAATGTTCCCAGCAGACCCATGACGAGAACGACAATGGACGGAAGGATTCGAATCATCAAGCACCCCCTTTGGTGTTGCCGTCTGGTTCTACCAATCCTTGTGCGGCGGGTCAACTGTCCGGTCGTTTCGACAGCCCGGCAAGAGACGTATCTTGACCCTTGAACTTAGAGTGTGATAACTCTTTCAAAACCCCCCGATGATGCGTCTTTGAGTGGACCTGGCAGCGGGGATTTAGAAGTCGGCTCGGAGGGAATCCATGGAAGGCTATCTTCATACCATAATCGGCCCGATGTTTTCGGGAAAGACCTCCTTGATGCTCCACGAGATGGAACGCTTCAGTCGCTCTGGGAAGCGAGTGGTTTTGTTCTCTGCTGACAATCGGGAGGAGCACCCGGTGGTGCACTCGAAGCGGCCTATCTACAAGGGAATTCGAGTGGACAAGACTCGAGACCCGATGAAGATTCTGCAGCGGGGGCTCAAGTACGATGTCATCGGGGTGGATGAAGTGCAGTTCATCGATGAGAGCCTGGTGTCCGTGCTTTCTTCCCTCGTTGAGCAGGGGAAAGTCGTGTTTGCCAGCGGACTGGATCAAGATTATGCTCGAGAGCCTTTCCAGACAACGCTAAAGCTTATCTGCGAGAGTGAGAAGGTGACCCGGCTGACTTCGGTGTGCCAGAAATGCGGCTCCCACCAAGCCATCCGCAATATTCGAAAAGTCGATTCCAAGGAACGGGTCCTGGAAGGGGCTGCAGATATCTACGAAGTGCGATGCCGCCGATGTGGCGAATTGGAAGACGTGAAGCGCTGATTTGGCTTCCCTCTTCTGGAGGAAATCGATGAAAGGAACCTGGCGTTTTCTGTTGGTGCTTCTGTTTTGGCTGTCGGCGTGGGGGTGCGGCTCAAACGGCGATGGCTCCAACGGAGAGGATACCTCGATAGATGGACAGCAGCTCCTCGATGCTACCGGGGAGTGGGACGAGAGCGGAGAGGATTTCCAATCGAAGGACCTGCTGCCGGAGGATTTGGAAAGCGACTTGATTGACGGGATCGACGCCACGCAAGACCTCATCGAACCCACGGATGGCGTGGAGGACGAAGCGGACTTTGTGGGGACGCCAGTGGATTTGAGCGTGGTGCCCTTTGAGACCTGGCAGCGGGCTCCAGTGAACGTGATATTTGATTGTGAAATGGGAAGTGACCAGGAACCCGCCTCTGTCAGTGTGAAGTTCAGCACCAACGGAACCGACTTCTATTTAGCAACTCCCCTTCTTCCGTACTCCAAACCAGACTCGCTGATTGGGCTGACTTCGGGTTCCCATCGCTTCGTCTGGGATTCCATGGCGGATGTTCAGACTGACACAGATGCGTGGGTGCAAGTGACTTTGCTGCTGGCTACCAATCAGAGCATCTCCGTCATCGAGGGGCCCTTCTCCCTTCAAAACCGCCAGAATCGGGACCGGGTTCTCCTGGCCACAAGCTCCATTAATGGAAACAGCGATCTTCGGGCCATGCGCTTCTCTCACCAGGATGGGCTCTCCTGGGATGGCGTGACACATGAAGTCGGTGTATCCCCGGTGCGAGTCTTCTTTGACGTTCCGGGGCGCCGAGCGGTGACCCTCAACGATGCCAATCAGACCCTCACCTTTGTCTTTGTGGACGAAGACGGAGCGGTGACCGTGGAAGAGACCATCGAGTTGGGCATTAACGCCAACGACGGTTTCTACTCGGAAGACGGTTCGATGTTGTATCTGCTGGTCTACAACTCGCAGCCTGAGGCCGGAACCTACGCCTGGGAGGTCAATCCGCACACGGGGCGACCTCTGCCAGGAACTCAACCCGAGATGATTGCTTTCCATTACGTGGCACAAGATATGGCCCCCCTCCCCAACAACCAGGGGTATGCCACGGTGGAAGGGAGCCAGAACGATCCCAAAGGGGACATGTTCGTTTCCCTCGTCGGGTTTGACGGGTCCATTCGCTCCCAGGCCTATTTTGCTCCAGAAGGGAGCATCCCCATGGGCATTGCCCTCTCCCCAAACGGCGATCATCTCACCGTGATCTACTACAACTTCTACGGGGACGGGGATGCTGCAGTGGGATTCCGAGTGGAAGACGGGCAGTTGGTTCTGGTCAACAGCGTTGCCCTCACCGATCCCGACGATCTGGAGTATTCCTCCGATGGTCAAACGGTGGTGGTCAGCGAAGCCCAGGGAAACAAGGTCACCGCTTTGACGGTGGGGGGCAATGGGGAGCTGAGCAAAGAGGGGTCGTTCGGCTTGGGACTGGCCACGTCCCTTGCCAGCACACGATGGGGCCCGGACCAGGATCTGTTCTTTGTGGCCACGGTGAGCGCTTCCACCGGGGAAAGTGGCATGGGGCTCTTTCGGGTGGAAGGGGGGGCATTGAAGTCCGAGGGGACCTTCGCAATGGGGGTGGACATAGATCTCATCCCGCAGGATGTAGCGATTCAACCCTGAATCTGGCTGCTCTAGACGAGCTGGACCGAGGATGTAAGCGAGGAGTAAAATGGTTGATGCTCTGATGAAGATGTTGGGGTTCGGCGTTGAAGCCGTGCTCTATATCCTGATTGCTTCGAGCGTGGCGGTGGTGGGGTTGGCTGTTGAGCGCACGGTGTACTTTTTACGGCGCAAGAGCCGCTTTGCCCAGCTTCGTCGATGGGTGGCTGAATTGCTCCAGGGGCTCCCCGAAGCAGAGGAACAGATCCGCAAAGACCAAAGCGTCCCGGGGACGGTGCTGACTGTTGCCCTGGATAACCCGGATCTGGCCCCCGAGAGTCTTCAGGAACTCATCGAGGCGCGGATCATCGAAGAACGGGAGAACCTCGAGCGAGGATTGGGCTTCTTTGCCACCATGGGCTCCAACGCTCCATTTATCGGTCTTTTTGGGACCGTTTTGGGAATTGTCAAGGCGTTCAAGGACTTGAGTCTTGCAGAAACCACCGGGCCCCAGGTCGTCATGGCCGGACTGTCAGAGGCGTTGGTTGCAACCGCCGTTGGCCTCGCCGTGGCCATTCCCGCCCTTGTCCTGTACAACGTCTTCAAGGCCCAGATTCGAGTCATTATCAACAAGACCACTGCACTCTCCAAAGTGCTCGTCTCGGCTCGCATAGAGCGTGATATTCGGGGGATGGGCGTCAAAACCGGCGGCATTGACGGGTCCATCCCAAGGGCCGCAAGCGGTCTGGAGGTGGGCTGATGGCTGGGTTCACTCAGCAAAATGACGACGATGTGGTTGCCAGCATCAACGTGGCCCCCTTGGTAGACATCATGCTGGTCCTCCTCATCATCTTCATGATGACGGCCAGTTTCATGAAGGATCCGGTGATTCCGGTGAAGCTTCCCCGGGCCGCCACGGCGCAAGAGGCGAAGGTGGACTCCATGGCTGTGACTTTGAATGAAGAGGGCCAGCTCTTTATCAATGGACAACCTTCTTCTCCCAGCACGGTATCTCGGGAGTTGAAGCGGGCCCTTCTTCGGGATCGAAATCTTCAGGTCATCGTCGCTGCAGACGGACGAATCGACTATGACCGGGTTGTCGACGTGATCAACCTGGTCAAGGAAACCGGAGTCCAGGAGTTTGCGCTGAATGTTCGCAAACCCACCGCTGCAGGAGACTAGTTGCCGTGGACTGGAAGGCCACACTCCATCGACGACGCGGCCGGCTCGGCCCCGCAGAGAAGGACCGTTGCTCCCGTGTGAAGTGGGGTGAAGCGGCCATCGAGGGACGCTTTGTTGGAGTGGTTCTTGCCGTCGCCCTGGCGCTTTCGATTGCCCTCCACGTTGGCCTTTTTGTGGCTTTTGGAGCCAGCGGCGAGGTGGAAGGCGTTTGCGAAGAGCAGGTGCTCATCATCGGTAATGAACGTCCCGAGAAGGACGAGGCCGACGACCCTCTCCCCGACTCCCATGAAGAGGAAGCGCGAATCCTGGAGCCGCAGCCGGACTTTGAGGAGTGGGTTGCGCTGGGAAAGCCGAAGGGCTCGGGTGGACCTATCGAGGAACAAGCGTCACAAGTTCAAACCGCGGAGAATACCGACCGTTTCGGGGAAGAGCCCGAGGTGGCTGAGGAACCCCAGCAGTTGGTGCCTGAAGAAGTCTACGGTGTGGACATGAACAGCATCGTTGACACCGGCTCCATCGCAACCCGTGTGGGAAACAGCCTGAAGACAAGCCCGGGGAAGTACGTGGACCCATCTCGAGTCCGTCCCAGAAGCTCCACCGGGGGCAATCAGTCTGCGTCGTCCAGTGGTTCCGGTGCAATCCAGCAGCCCGAGGCGCCGGTTGAGCCGGCTCTTTTTGAACCGCCGCCGATGCCCAAAGCACCGCCGGCTCCTCCTGCTGCCTCGGACATGAATGTCCCAGACCCGTCAAGACTCAAGATTCCCTCTCCGCCAAAGGTTGTTGTGCCGAAGAAGAAGTACAAGAACCGTGTCAGCCCACGATACACAATCGAGGCCGAGGAAGCGGAGATAGAGGGGACGGTTGTGGTGGATGTCTGGGTGGACGCCACCGGGACGCCAACTCGAGCAGAAGTGGTCAATTCTCTGGGTTATGGCCTCGATGAGCAGGCAATTCGTGCTGCCATGGCCTCAGTCTACAATCCGGTGACAAGAGACGGCCGCACGGCCTCTTGCCGGTACCGTCTCCCCTATCGATTTGTGCTGAGGTAAGGAAGCTGACCTGTTTGGAAGGTCTCCTATTGCTGGTCCAATCCCAGCAACTTCTTGATGATGTTGTCGAGGAACCCATCTCGGGTGTCGGCAGGTCGAACCGTTCTCGCGGCGACGGGCCGCTCTTCAGGCTGGATTGCTGGAGCTCTCTGCTCTCTCTCCGGCTCCCGGTTTGGAGTCTTGTCGGGGCGTCTGTCTCGGTTTGACCTCTCCGAGTCTCCTCGATTGGGACTGTTGGCGTTGCCCCGGCTCTCGTCTCGTCGCCCGTTTGAACGGCTCTGTCCTCGGCTGTTGGCTCTTCGCTGGGGAGGCTTGTCCTCCCGATTGCGATTGTCCCGGTTGTCTCGATTTGGGCGAGGCTGGCTCTCCTTCTCTCCACTCCCGGCTTCTTCCTTGCCTTCCTTGGCTGCTGGTTCGTTGTCCCGTACCCCATCAGTGGTCTTCTCGCCAGGAAGATCCCGTCGCCGGAACACCGGGGCTTCCACTGGAGCTTGAGCGGAGTTCTCCTGCTCCGAAACATTGGATCCTTCGATGGTGGCGTTGAACTCACCCGACTTGCCCAAAATGCTGATTCGAACGTCGTACTGCTTCTCCAACCGGTAGATAAGGCCTCTAAGGGTGTTTTGCATGTAGTTGGCAACACCCACAGGTGCAGAAACGGTAAGTTGCCGTTGCTCTTCAGACACCGCCAGCTCTCTGAGCTTGCGGATGATGTGGAGGGCGTCGGCGGGGACGGTGCGGCGATATCCCAGTCCGCTGCAAGCAGGACACGGCTCGGTGGTTCTGGCGACCACGCCGGTTCTCAGCTTCTGACGGGTCATCTCCAGGAGACCGAACTGCGTGATACGGCCCATGGAAATCTTTGCTTTGTCCATCTTGCAGGCCTGGCTGAGCTGGGTCTGGACCTTTCGACGATTCTTCATGTCTCGCATGTCGATGAAGTCGATGACTACCAGTCCCCCCAAGTCACGCAGCGCCAGTTGACGAGCGATTTCGTCGGCCGCTTCGAGGTTCGCCTTCGTCGCCAGTTCTTCTACGTTGGATTCTCTGGTTCGACCCGAGTTGACGTCGATGGCGATGAGGGCTTCGGTGCGGTCGATGACGATTCGCCCCCCCGATGGCAGGGGGACGTCCAGCATGAACATGTTCTCAATCTGGCTCTCCACCCCGTATCGGGAGAAGAGAGGCAGACGGTCTTCGTAGAGCTGGAGACCCTTCTTGAACTTGGGCATGACGAGGGTGAGGAAATGTCGGATCTCTTTGAGCAGTTCCTTGTCGTCGGTGATGATCTCACTGACGTCGGTGGTCAGATACTCTCGAAGGAACCGAACGGCGACGTTCTGCTCCTGCACCAGCAGCGCAGGGGCTTTGCTCTGGCCGAAGGCCTCTTCAATCTTCTTCCAGATGTCCACCAACTGGTTGAGGTCTTTCAGGAGATCCTGCTTGCGTCGATCTTCCCCGGCGGTGCGGACGATGACCCCAAACCCTTCTGGAATCTCCACTTCAGCGACGATTTCTCGAAGGCGTTGTCGTTCTTCATCGGGGAGCTTCTTGGAGATTCCGGTGCGGTCGTTGTCGGGAATGAGGACCACATAGCGGCCGGGAAGGGACAGGCAGGTTGTGAGCATCGGCCCCTTGTCCTTGACGGCATCTCGAACGACCTGAACGAGAATCTCCTGTCCTTTTTCGAAGACATCGAAGATATGGGGTCTTCGTGGGAAGGACTTGAGGATGGCCGGATGGACGTCCTGTACGGAGAGGAACCCTTCTTTCTCTTCTCCGATGTTTACGAAAGCGGCGTTGAGGCCGCGGGACATGTCTGTAATGCGCCCTTTGTAGATGTTCCCAATGATGCTTGAGTTGTCGGGGCCTTCGATGTCAATGTTCACGAGTTTGCCAGAGACTAGGAGACAGACTCTGGTCTCTCCACCTTCTCGGCTGACGAGGATCACTTTCTTCATTTAATTTCGTCCTGGTTCAGTTCAACAGTCTGGTTTTGTGGCGGTCAGTATGAACCGCAATCATCAGGAGGTGGACGAGGCTTGCTGGGGTCATGAATCGGGCGATGTGTGATCTGAGGACGATGGTGCGGGTCCTCACTGGGTATCGGAACTCCCTTACTTATCCATTGGGAGGGCGTCGCCTGGCGCTTCCATATCGGTTTCCGATTCCAAATCGTTCATGTCTTCTGCTGTGTCCTGGGGCGTCGTGTCCTGAGTGTCTTCCAGCGAAACTGCGTCCATATCTGAAACGTCCATCGCAGCATCGAGGGGGGGAGTCAGGTCGTCGGATGCATCCGACAAAACCTGGACATCGGCCGTGGGAAGGCTCCAATCTGCTTTGGCGTCGGTTCCACCGACGATTTTGCAGACCCCACCACTCTTCAGAGTTCCCTCGGGACAGTATTCGTCTGTACCGCAGGAGAAGCAGCAGGTCATTGCCACAAAAAACAGGAGTATCGTGGCTTGAGTGATTCCAGACCTTGGCGTGTTCACGTTCACCTCCGTGCGGAAGGGTATGCGATTGTTGCCCAAAGGTCAAGTTGACACACAAGAAAAGAGAGGGGTTAGAACTGAAAGTAGATAAAGGGAACAACATCGGTTCCGGCGACTCGACCCAGGACAATCATGAAGGCAACAAGAACAAGTGCCTGGACTGGAGCCGGTGCCAGGGAGTAGAGACGGCTGGCCTTGGCGAAGAGGGAGCGAGGCAGGAAGTGACCACTGTAGCCAGCCAACAAGGCAACCACCACCCATGGCTGCATGTTGGCCATCGACGTGGTGAAGTCGAAGAGGTGCTCGTACACCGAGATGGCAACCGGAAAACTGCCTGCCCTGAAGAGAACGAAGACCAGGGCCACAAAGTGGAAGGTGGCCAGGGTCAGGACGATTCCCCTGATGCCAGTGGCTCTGCTGAGGGCCATCCCTCGGCGCTTCTTCACCTCTCTCACCCAGTGCGTCGCAGCGAGTAGAGCGCCGTGGAGGGCGCCCCACACGACGAAAGTCCAGGCAGCTCCATGCCACAGCCCCCCCAGCAGCATGGTCAAGAACAAGTTCTTGGCGGTGGACCATCGATGAGGGCCTCGGTTTCCCCCCAACGGAATGTACAGGTAGTCTCTCAGCCAGCTTGACAGGGTCATGTGCCACCACCGCCAATACTCCTGAATGCTCTGGGCTCGATAGGGAAGGTTGAAGTTCTCCGGCAAGGTGAACCCCAGAAGCCTTGCGGCCCCGATGGCGATGTCGCTGTAGCCGGAGAAGTCGCAGTAGATTTGAAGGCTGTACCCGTAGATGGCAACCAGTATCTCAATGGAAGAGTACATCTCCGGAAACTCAAAGACCCGGTCTACCAGGTTGATGGCGATGAAATCGGAAATGACGACCTTCTTGAACAACCCGGTGATGATCCGGAAGAGAGCTTGCCCGGCTTCGTCGGCCTCCAGAGTCCGTTTCTCCGTCAGTTGAGGAAGGAAGTCCCTGGCCCGAACGATGGGGCCCGCCACGAGTTGCGGGAAAAAGGAAACGTACAGCAGGAAGTCTCGAAAGGAGCGGGTGGGGGTCAACTTCCCGTAGTAAATGTCGAGGGTGTAGCTCATGGACTGGAAAGTATAGAAGGAAATCCCCACGGGAAGCAGAAGGTCCAGGTGCGGAAGCTCCAAGTTAAAACCCAGGGCACCGGCCACCATGCTCAAAGTGTTCGTGGCAAAACCCAAATACTTGAACGTAAACAGGATCCCCAGGTTTGCCAGGAGGCTCGTTACAAGCCACCCGCGCCGCTTGGCGGTGGCCTTGGAGGAGTGGATTCGACTGCCGGCCAGATAGTCAATGAGAGAGGAGGCGATGATGAGGAGGACGTAGATGGGATTCCAGCACATGTAGAACACAAGGCTGGCCAGGGCCAAAAAGAGGTTCCGCCACGAGACCTTGCTGGCCAGGGCCCAGGTGACGAAGAAGACCAAGACGAAGAAGACTGCAAATTGACC
>CALFHQ010000438.1 GCA_937876385.1 uncultured Pseudomonadota bacterium | reverse complement strand
GTCAGGAAAAGTGTCAAATGGGAGCCGACGAACCGCCCCTGGGGGGCGAAGCGCAAGCCTGTCTTGCATTTCCTCGTCGGTTGTGGTGTGCTGGCCCACGAAATTTTGGGAGGGCGACTCGGTTGAAGGGAATGGAACATTTCAAAATCCGATGGGCGGTTGTTGTACCCGTTTGGGCGTTGCTTTGTCTTCTCTCCACGGGTGCTTGGGGACAAAACCTGTCAAAACCTGCCGACGAAATGGAAAAGGTCGCCCAGGACCCGGGTGCTGGACCCAAAATCGGTCTGGCGTTGCGGGAACGAAGCGGCATCAACGTGGTTCCCTTGGTCTTCTATACTCCCGAGACGGATTTCGGCGGCGCCGTGGGGGCTCACTACTTCTTTCGATGGCCCGGGGAATCGGTGGATGATCGTGCGTCCTCGGTGATGCTTCTGGCTCTAGGTACCTTTAATAGGATCTGGCTTGTCTCTCTCCTCCCCAAACTGCGTTGGAACAATGCTGCCTGGCAGCTTGATTCGGACATCTCTTTCGGGGAATTCTTTGGACGGTTCTGGGGGATCGGGCCGGACACCCCGGACTCCAACGAAGAGACTTACCGTTCCTTCGTGTTTCACGGAGAAATCGAGGCAGCTCGTGCCCTCTTCGAGAACTTCTACGTGGGGGTTTTCTACAAGTACGAGAAGCAGAAGCTGAAGGAGACAGAGGAAGGGGGGCTTCTCGCCAGCGGACGATACACCCCGTCGAACAATTACGACGCAGCGGGGGTCGGACTCATCCTGCGCTGGGACAATCGAGACAACGAGTACGCCCCGCGAAAGGGAACTTACCTGGAATGGAGTAGCGGACTGTTCGACAAGGTCGTAGGAAGCGATTCTCACTTCACCGAGCACATCCTCGACGCTCGACAGTTCATCGGTCTGGGGGGCAAGCACGTCCTGGCGTTCCAGGGCTATCTGTCCATCGTGACAGACGACCCTCCCTACTCTCGAGCCTCCTGGTTGGGGGGGCAGGGATTGCTTCGAGGTTTCTACCAGGGGCGATACCGTGACCGAAACATGATCGTCGTCCAGGGGGAGTATCGATTCCCCATCTACTGGCGCTTCTCCGGGGTGGCGTTTGCCGGAATGGGAGACGTGTCCCACACGCCTCAAAGCTTCAACTTCGACGAGTTCAAGTTTGCTTACGGCCTGGGGTTGCGGTTCGTCTTAAATCGACAAGAGCGAATTCGGATGCGATTCGATGTCGGGGTAGCACAGGGCGTTCCGGCCGCGTATCTGGTGTTTGGCGAGGCGTTCTGAAAAGAACCGTTCAAGTGGGCACCCGAACTCCTTGCGCAGGGCTGCTCTCCCCTTTATGATTGGCGTGATTTTGACCGACTGGAGGCCTATCCATGCGACGAATTTCTCCCTGGTTGATGGTGGCGTTTCTTGCATTCCTGGGGCAGTCCTGCGACGTGGACGATCCCCCCAACAGCATCTTGTGGAACCAGACAACCGCCGAGCCGCGCACAGACTTCGTCTCGGTGGTAAGCCCCACCGGGGAAAACGAGCAACATATCCGCCCGCACTTGAGAGACTCCCGAGGGCGCTATTTGAACATCAACGGAATCAACGTCGGGGGCTCCGACAAGTTCCCCGTCACCGAAGACTTCCAGAACCTCCAGTTGTGGAAGAACCTCGACACGAAGGAAGTCTCCTACGTCGGCAAACCGTGGCCGGCAGATGAGATGGACAAGAACCTCCAGCGCATTCAGAAGTTGGGGTTCAACACCATTCGAGTGGTCATGAACTGGGAGTCCATCATGCCTGATGGACCAGACCAGTTCGACGAGAAGTACCTGGACTACATCGAGGAGTTGGTGGACAGAGCCCAGGACCACGGCATCTACTGCCTCATGGACATGCACCAGGACATGTTCAGTCGCCACCTCTTCGTGCGGTACAACCGTTACCCGACGGA
>CALFHQ010000437.1 GCA_937876385.1 uncultured Pseudomonadota bacterium | reverse complement strand
ATGGGCGGTCAGGGGAGGGGGGATTTCCACAGACGCACCCTATTGCGGTTGGTGGGCTGGGTCAATTTTGCGTGATGAACTGATTGCGCTGGGTTCTGGGGTCTGAGCCTTGAAGTGGCAGGCGGGCTTTTGGCTGGAGTCTTCGACCTATTTCTTCTTGCCTTGGGGAACGGCTTTCCAGATGCGCAGGGAGAGGAGGAATCCTCCGATTGCGAATGGCACCAAGAAGATGGGCCAATACCTCCAGCTTTCGGTTGTCAGGAATCCCAGGGCCAGGGATTGGACACCGGTGCCGAGGTAGACGAAGCCGTCGATCATTCCCACGGCGGTTGCCGCACCTTTTCGGCCACCGAAGTCCATGGTCGCGGTTCCAGACAGGACGCCGTGAGAGCCGATTACACACAGGGACATGAGGAACATGATGATACCCAGCCAGTATTCATTGAGGACCAGTACCGGGCCGGCTTTGATCTGTCGTTTGTCGCCTCCTCGCATGGTCTTGTAGTGCGTGGGGTCATGGAGTCGCAGTTCGGTGATGGTTCCCCCTCGGTCGACTTTGACGGGGATGGTTCCATCGTTGATGACCAGTGGCTCTGGGGAGGTCTCCTTGGGCTTCGCAGAGCAAACGCACCGCTTCATGTCCCATTCGGAATCCACGCATTTCACCGGCACACAGGCAACAGCGTGGGAGAAATCACCCCACGATTCCACATTGGTTCCAGCCACTTCGAGCACTTTGTCCCCCACTTGGAGGACGTCATGGCCCATTTCTGCTGCTTTTTCGGTGGGTTCCGACCAGCGCACTTCGTTGGTCGTCCCCCCCAGAACAAAGAGCATCACCACGGTAAAGAGGATGAGGCCGGCATAGAGTCCGCCGGCGGTGGGAGCCCGCCTGCTTTGGAAGAAGAGGTCTGACACCCAGCCGGCGACGTTGCTTCCGATTACTCCGGCGACCATGAGGATACCCCCCCACCCTCCTTGGATGAACGGAGCGATGAAGAGCAGTCCGCCGGAGACGCTGTACCAGGCCTTCTTCTTGCCATACTTGGACCGAGCAGCGAGGAAGAAGAACGCTGCCGACAAGATGAAGAATGGCACGATGGTCTTCCAATCCCCCCAGTCTCCGTGAACCAGGTAGTGCTTGTCCGGCAGGACGAGGACTTCCTGGGCATAGATGGGGAACCAATGCATGACGCCGTTTCGAAGGACGCCGGTGCAGAACTCAATGAAGGCCACGGTGAGAATGATGGGGTTGGTCAAGATGCGCTTGATGAGAACCAGCGAGGGAATTGCTTCTTCCCCTTCGCCGCTGCTGGCATCCCCTGTATCGAAGTCGGCAAAGCCGGCGTCACCGGGCTTGTCTCGCAGGAGGAATGACTCCACCACGAACATTCCGATTAAAATCGCCGAGGGGACGTAGAAGACCCACATGGAGTAGTCCATCTGGCTAACGGCGTCAGCGGGGGTTGCAAAGGCCAAGACCCAGCCGTTGACGGTGAAGGCGAAGAAGATCCCTGAAGCGATCATGGTTCCAAAGATTCCACCAAACCCGCCTCGTTCTCTGACGTGGAACCAGTGGGCGTTGACTTTGACGATGGACACCGCCCCGAAGCTCTGGAAATACATGTTGCATGCGTAGAGCACCGAGAACATGGGGACAAGGGTTGTGGTCTCCCCCCCTCCGGCGATCACGACGAGGTGAATGTAGAGCCCCATGGCCAGGTTGCAGATTCCCGACCCCAGAGCAGCGATGAGCATTCCTTTGCGCCCCCCGATGCGATCGGTGAGGGGACCGTTGATGAGGAAGGCAAATGCATAGGTGAGGGTTCCGGCGGCGAAGATGATGCCGAAGTCCTCTTTGGACATGGC
>CALFHQ010000436.1 GCA_937876385.1 uncultured Pseudomonadota bacterium | reverse complement strand
CTTCAGGAGGGGGTGCATGTGTCCCTGGTTGGCGCCGAATTCTTTCAGGGTGGAGGGCTGTCTGGTTGCCACCAGGATCGTGGCCATGCTGGAGTCTGGTAGGTCCAGCAGGAAGATGGAAGGAAACACCGTCGCTACAGTCGTTGCCAGGGCATTCACGAGGCGATCGTCCCCCGGAGGTGAGGAGATGTTCATGGCCAGAACTCCCCGCTCGTTGAGGTGGTCACGGATGTCGCTGAAGAACTCGGTGGTGGTGAGTTCAAAGGGGATGTAAGGCTGCTGGTAGGCGTCTACTCCAATCACATCAAAGCTTTCCGAGGTGCGATTGAGCCATCCCCGCCCGTCGGACACGACTGGGATGTAGCGAGGGTCGTCGGCATCAAAGAACCGGCGTCCGACCTCCACAACCAGGGGGTCCAGTTCCACCCCCACGACGGTGGCTTCTGGAAAGCAGCGAAGCACCAGTTTGGCCGTGGTTCCAGCTCCTGCGCCGATGATTGCCCACCGCTTCGCCTCGGCTGGTTTGGCCGGGGCGGGGTTGAAAAACGGGGCCAGCGCGAAGTAGTCCCACTCTCCATAAGTGAGGGGGCGGTTCTTGTTGTACTTGCTGTGAACCACCAGCCCCTCGTTGAGTTGAAGGACTCGCCATCCACTCTTTCGGTCGATTACTCGCACATATTGGTACTCAGATTCTCCCTCGAAGATGAGCCCAGGGTCTTTACGGATGGCCGCGTCTCCAGTGAGAGTTCCAGCCAGTGCAGTGAGCAGAAATGCGCACATGGCAGCGATTACTCCCCCCTTTCTTGCGTGAAGAGCGAACCCTAAGGCCGCAACCAGGAGCATAAGGGCTCCAAAGGCAAAGAAGGTCCATCGGGTGCCGAGGAGAGGTACCAGGACCACCGACGGCAACAGAGAACCCAGGAAACTGCCGAGAGTCGAAACCGCAAAGAGGCGCCCTGCGGTGCGCCCGGAGTCGGCTACCGAGTGCGTTGCCAGGCGAATGGCGAAGGGGGTGAGCATTCCAAACAGAGTCATGGGAAGTCCCAGGAGCACCAGCACCCCGACGAAGGCCCCTAAAAGGAGTCCCCCTTGAAAGGAGACGAGGGCGGAAGCGGCCAGGTCGAGAATGAGGGGAGCGGCCAGTGGAACCATGGCGGTGAGGACTCCAGCACCCACAACGACCCAAAGCAGGACCGGAAGGTGGGGGCGTCGGTCCGCCAGTCGCCCGCCCAGGAGGTACCCGAGGGAGAGGGCGATGAGAATCAACCCGATGAGACTCGACCACACCGGAAGAGAGGTTCCGAAATAGGGTGCCAGCAGGCGCGACGCCGTGAGCTCTGCGCCGAGGGTGACGAAGCCTGAGAAAAAGACCAGCAGATTGATGAACCATCGATGTTGCTTCAAGATGCCTCCAAGAGGGTGACCGAGTCCCCAGCCTGCCTTCTCACTTTGCGGGAAGCAAGGCATTTCCTGCTCTTGACAGTTGACCCCAGGATACTATACTTTCGCACGGATTTTGACCCGGCCTTTGACAGTCGGCGCTTGTTACCCTACGTATTCCCGCAGAGTAACCAACACATATCAGACAAGGGGGAAACACCATGGCAATTAATGTAGCAATCAACGGCTTTGGCCGAATCGGTCGACTCGTCATGCGAGTCATGATGCAGAAGCCGGACACCTTCAATGTGGTGGCCGTTCACGACCTCGCCGATGCCAAAAGCCTGGCACACCTGTTCAAGTACGATAGTGCCTACGGCCCCTATGCCGGAACCGTCGAAGTCAAAGGGAACATGATGGTCGTGGACGGACGTGAAGTGACCATGCTCAGCGAGAAGGTCGGCCCCAGCGAGCTGCCCTGGAAGGAGCTGGAAGTGGATGTCGTCGTCGAAGCTACCGGTATCTTCCGTGCCCGACGCAAGGTAGACGAGGATGGCAAGGTGAAGGACGGCTATGACGGACACCTCTTCGCCGGAGCAAAGAAAGTCCTCCTCACCGTCCCGGCCAAGGACGAAATTGATGCCATGATCGTTCTGGGAGTCAACGAGGGTGATCTCAAGGCGAACCATCAGTGCATTTCCAACGCTAGCTGCACCACCAACTGCCTTGCCCCCGTGGCCAAGGTACTTCATGAGAAGTTCACCATCCTCCAGGGGTTGATGACCACGGTCCACGCATACACCAACGATCAGGTAGTCTCCGACCAGCTCCACTCGGACATGCGCCGGGCCCGTGCTGCCGCTATCAACATCATTCCCACCACCACCGGCGCTGCCAAAGCCGTTGGAAAGGTGATTCCCGATTTGAACGGAAAACTCAACGGGATGGCCCTGCGAGTTCCCGTCATCACGGGCTCCCTCGTCGACTTGACCCTGAATCTTGGCAAGGAAGCCACCGTTGAGACCATCAACGCAGCAATCAAGGAAGCGGCCGAGGGCAAATTGAAGGGCATTCTGGCCTACACCGACGACCCCATTGTCTCCACCGACATCATTCAGAACTCCAACAGCTCCATCTTTGACGGACTGTCCACGATGAAAATCGGGGACAACCTGTTCAAGATCGTCACCTGGTACGACAACGAGTGGGGCTACTCGAACCGCGTCGTGGAATTGATTGAAAAGGCCATGAAGTTGGGCTGATAGCCCTGCTCCCTACCCGCCTCCGACCACCAGAGAACACACCACAGCATCCTCGGCATTCAGCACATAGCGATGGGATACCGATTGTCCGTTCACGGCAACGAGAATGAAGCGCCGCTGTCCTTCGGGATATCCAACGGCCGCAAGAAGGTCGTCAACCGTGGCGCCAGGTCGAAGGTCCACCGTCGGTCGATCCGTTCCCTCGGGACGGGTCAAGGGACCCATGATTGTGACTTGCAGTTGCACCGGCGCCTCCCTTTGGTGCGATTGTCCACGGGGGCACACCGACTGTCAACGGAGAGGCGCCAGGAACCTTGACCGGCAACCTGCTTGGACGACGAAACTGCCCGCACTCATGGGATTTTCGGCACTGTTTTCGCCTTGACCTTTCCGGCGAGGGTTTGTTAGGCTGCAACACCGGAATGGGATCAATACTCGGTCCACCACTTTCGTATGGCCGAAACGTTTTTTTGGGGGGGGGATGTTCACCAGCAACTTCCTGGGGATTTTGTTTCCCGTGTTGTCCCTCGTCTTCGCCGTGCTTGTGTGGCTGAAGCGGCCCAGCAGTCCGGCTCACATCGTCTTCTTCCTCATGGGAACCTCTGCCGCCATTTTTACCG
>CALFHQ010000435.1 GCA_937876385.1 uncultured Pseudomonadota bacterium | reverse complement strand
ACCTCGGCCTACTTCAGGGTGTGCCGGTCGTCCAGGGCCCAGAATTGGTCGTCCTTGACGTAGCCCACCGTTCCGTCGGAGCGTTGGACTTTGAAATACCCGCCCTCGTTGTGGTTCAGGAGGCGGATTCGAAGTCCTTCGGGAAGGGGAGACCCTGGGGCGTTGTCGTCTGGAGCTTCCAGGAACTGTCCCTGGCTTGCCACGACCACGCCGAATTGGTAGTTTTCGTCCACCCAAACCCGGCCCGCGTACAGGATTGCTACTAGCACGAATGGGAGCAAAAGGGAAAGGAATGCTGTCTTTCCGAGGGTGTTCAAGCGCCCAGGAAGCAGGAAGGTCCAGCCCCCGAGGGCAAGGAACACCAGCAGGGTCAAGAGGACCAGAATCCAAGCCAGAGCGCTTCCCGAGAACAGGGTGAAGAGAGCGTAGGTGGGGGAGTGGGATTCGTCGTATGACAGCGTACCCTTTTCAATTTGAGGGGCGTACTTCTCCGCCAGTGTGGATTGAGTCAGCGCCAGGTTGTGGGATGCTCGTTCAAGGAGCTCCTTGCCTCCTCCTGAACCCGTCGTCTTCTCGAAGAAGTAGCGGGCGGTTCCAAGCTCGTCCTTCTGGAAAGCGATGTTCCCCAGGTTCAACCACACCGAAGGAGGGGGATTGTCTGTGGAGTCCACCACGGAGTTGTATTTCAATGTGGCGTCGTCCAGGCGACCGTCGAAGTAAGCGCTGTTGCCCTCTTCAAAGGGGTCTGCCAGAGCCGTGCTGCCAGAGAGAATGCTCAACGCTGCCAACAGCACGAGGAACGCTGGACGTTTGAACAATCGCAACATCATGCGCCCCTCCTGGCCTTGGCTCCGTCCAACTGTCGCAGCAAAGCCTGGGTTCGCTCCAGGCTGTTTCTCATGTCTTCTCGTTGCACGGCAGAGGGGGCAAAGCGTCCAAACTCGGAGCTCTCCAGTTCCTGCCGTACCCGTTCCGCCAATTCCTGTGAGACGCCGGATTCGAGCAGTTTGCTGTACACCTCGACGTGGGTTGAAGAGGCCACTGAGATTCCAAACCGGACGTCAAGGAAGCGGCTGAGGACCTTCAGCACGGCCGCGTGGAATCCGTCTAGATTCCCCTCTAAGAGATAGCCCTCGGCGTCCTTCATCTCCCTCTTGATGGCTTGCAAAGCCTTGCGCCGCTTTCGTCGCCTCGGGTCTCGGTTGACGAGGGACACCACCCCTCGTGCCGTCACCCCGGCCACGTAAAGTCCTCCCCACAAGAGAAGCCAAGCCAGAACCCGTCCGGGATTCCAGAAGTCGGTGTTGCTCGAGTTCGCCGGGGCGGATTCAGTGGAGATGCTCTCCAGTTCGTCGTCACGAACCTGCACGGGGGCCGCTGCCTCGATTGCGGGTTGGAGGGCTTCCAGGGTGACGGGGGGGAGGGAGGACTCGCCGAATCGTTCGGTTTTGGGATCGAAATAGACCAGTTTGAGCTCGGGAAGATCGATGGTACCCGCCCTTTTGGCTCGCAAGATGAGTTGAACTTCCACTGTCCCACGAATCCCATTCTTTCCAACCTCGATGTTTGAGCGGTCGATGTAGGGGTCACGCAGGACGTATCGGGGATCCTTGGAGAGTACCGGCGGTACCACCGAGAAGAGGTTTCCTTCCCCCTCAATGGTGTAGCGCAGAATGACCCAGCTTCCCGCTGGCTGCGGGTCCGGGATCTGGACGTCGGTGAGGCGGAAGGCACCCACATTGGCCTCCTCGAAGCCTTTGGGGCGCTCTTTGGGCAGAGGAACGGGAGTCAGTCGGAAGGACGGTCCATAAACGTCCGTGGGTGCTCCGCTGGAGGAAAGGGAGAAGGAGAACCCGGTGCCTCCGGAGAATTGCTGAACCACACTCTTGTTGGTCACGGCCACAGCGTGGGCGCCTTGGACGAGGAGTCCTGTCGCCTGCAAAGGGATGAGAACGAAAGAGGCCACAACGTAAGTGTCAAAGGGTTTCCCGTCGATTCGCACCGACCCTTGTTGGACTCCCTCGGTTTCAATCTGCTCCTTGCGAAAGCCATTAAGCTCGGGAAGTTCGAGGCTTTGGATTCCCTGCAACTGAGCATTCTTCGAAGCCACAAGCAGGACGTCCATCCGAATGGGCTGGTTGACGTAGACCCTGTCGCTTTCGAACTTCGGATAGAGGAAGAGGTCGTACTTCGAAAGCTCCTTCTGCTTTTCCAGGGGAAGGAGATCGAGCACCTTGTCGGAGCTTTCGTAGACCTGCAACTCCTTCTGTTGGCCGGCTTGAGCCATGCCGAAGGGGGACATTCTACGCTGGTTGCTTCGGCGCCTTTGGGGAGGAGCTTTGGTGGCCCCGTTGGCCCCCGGCTTTACGTCCACAGTGAGAGATTGGGACTGGCGAAGTACCTTGCCCCCCTGCAGAGAAGCCAGCTTGAACTCCGGAATGGTGAGCTTGCCGGACTTCCTGGGATAGAAGCGGTAGGTGAAAACGCAGGGGCCGGAGATTACCTGGGTGTCCATGTTCATGCACTGGAAAGGCTGGCGGAAAGGGGACGTTGAATCTCGGATGTCGAAGGAGTCCGTGTCGGGAACGACGAGTTGGACCCGTCGAGCGTTGACGGTCACCGTGACGTCCACATAGTCGTCCAAGGTGATGGAGCGCTCGGAGGTCTGCACTGTGAGGGCCCGGGCTTGCAGAGCGAAGGGCAGACACAGAACTCCCGCGATGAATATTGTCACTGATATGGCCCAGCGATACTTCATGAACCTACATCCTCTCAGCGTGTTCTCCTGCTACCATATCTTGCCGTTCGGCGCAACGAGCTTGGGGTTCTTTCGAAGCATCCGCTCCGCTTCCAAGTTGGGCCGCTTCTCCTGATCCAACTGTTCCATCATTTGCTCCATCGCCTGCTTTGGAGGCTTCTTCTCCTCCTCGGGCTTCTTCTTCTCCTGCTTCTGCTTGTCCTGGTCCTGCTTCTGCTTGTCCTGGTCCTGCTTCTGCTTGTCCTGGTCTTGCTTCTGCTTGTCCTGGTCCTGCTTCTGCTTGTCCTGCTTCTGCTTGTCCTTGTCCTGGTCTTGCTTCTGCTTGTCCTGGTCTTGCTTCTGTTTGTCCTGGTCTTGCTTCTGCTTGTCCTTGTCCTGCTGATCACTCGGGGAACCCTTGGGTGGGGCCACGGTGAGTTGGTAGAAGTTGGTTGTAGCGTCGCCTCCAGTGATTCTGACACGGTATGTCGTTGGCTCTTTGGCAGAGAGCATGAGACCTTCACCCGATTGCTCCGCACTGCTTTGATCGCTCACTGCGGCGGCCTCAGATTCGCCATCTTTGTAAGCCTCAAGTTTCAGGTCTCCCTTGGAGTGGTCAAAGGCAATCTGAACCGTCATGGGCTTGTCGGGTTCCACCTTCACCACAAACCAGTCGTCGTCTCCGGGGCATCGCCGCAGCGCTTCCTGGATGGGGGCATCGGGCTGTTGAGCCGCTTGCCCGTTGGTCGGCTGCTGCTGGGGGGGCTCAAGGACCGACGCATCTTGTGCCGTGTCGTTGTCTTCGAACTGGTCGTCCCCTTCCGGACAGGGCTTCTGGCGCTTCATGTCGAGCTTCACTCCGACTTCGCTTTGGGGATCGATGCCGGCGACGTGAATCCAGTAGGGACCTGGGGTTCGCACATCCAGGACCAGCGCCACCAGGGTGTTGAAATCGGGTTTGGCGTCGGCGGAGCCTGGGGGAGGAGGAGCGGGGACTCCAGTGGCGACGGGGTGTCCGTCGGGGCCGTGGATGGTTACTTCGATGTCTCCGACGTAGGGTTTGGTCGAGGCCGTGACGAAGAGGCTCTCGAATTGAGCCAGGTCCACCCGGAACCAGTCGTCGTCACCGGGGCAGACACGAAACTCGGGTTGTTTTGGATCAAAGGGCTTTGCCTGGTCGGGGGTGTCGTTGTCTTCGTACGGGTCCGGCATGGATTCACAGGATGGAAGGGTGGTGTAGCTGAGGTTGTAGTTGCTCTCCTTCCAGTCGTCTTCAGCCAACCGGACGTGCCAGGTGCCGGCGTGGGGTGCTGCTGTCTGGAGTTTGGACCCCTTCTTCTCTGTTTTCGCCTTCGCCTTCGCCTCTCCCTTGGAATCCGTGAAGGAGAGTGTGGGGAGGGGGCCTTTAGGGTTCTCCGGTTGTGTCAGATCCACCGAAAGCCGTTCCCCTTCTTTCATGTCAATGGAGAAGTAGTCCCGGTTGCCCGGGCAAAGCACGAGGGTCTTTCCCGCCGTATCGGCCAGCGGTTTGGATTGCTCTGGGGTGTCGTTCTGTTCGAATTCGTCGTCTCGTACTCGGCACGGGGGAAAGAGTTGAAAGAGAACCAATTCCAGGTTCCGCGAAGCGGGTTCGTATCCAGGGTCCAGGGTGACAGCCATCTCCAAAGCCTCTCGGGCCTCGTGGAGCATCTTCGTCTTTTCTTCCCCTTCGAGGGGTTCGGCGAGCTTCAGTCTGGCCAATCCGAGGTTGGCCAGGATGCGGGGTTTGAGAGAGTCAGGGGCGTCATCGAGGGCCAAAGCCAGGGCCTTGATGGCTTCCTGAAATTCCCCCTTGGCGAGGAGCGCTGTTCCCTTGTTGAAATGGACCTCCGGGAGGTCCAACTCGGTTTCCTCGTAGCGGGCTTGTGCGTTTTCAAACTCTCCCGATTCGTATGCTTGGTTTCCTTCCTCTACGAGGCTGTTGTCAACCTTGAAGGGGTTGCAAGAGAGAGCCAGCAAGAGTGTCGGTACGAACCACCTCATAGTCGCCTCCTTCGTTCCGAGAGGAACATCTCCCAAAAGAGCAGGAGGAGGGCAGGGAGGAGGAGCCATTGGAAACGGTCGATACGGAGTTCCTTCAAGACCGCCTGGTACTCCCGCTTCTCCAGCCCTTCGATTTCCTTGTAGATTTCCGATGCAATGGGGGTGCCTGTGTAGTGGAAATACCGTCCCCCGGTGGTCTCCGCAATCTCCTTGAGGAGCCCTTCGTTAAGTTTGGACATCACGACGTCGCCCGTGTCTGGGTCGGTGATCCGCTCCCCGGTGGTGGTCCCATCTTCGTTGATGCGGGGCACCACTTCGCCTTCGGTAGAGCCAACCCCCACGGTGTAGATGCGGATCCCCAGACGCTTTGCTTCCTTCGCCAGTTCCAGGGACTTCGACCCGTGGTCTTCGCCGTCAGTGATGAGCAGAATCGCTTTGTATTTTGACCCGGCGAAGGGTTTGTATTCGGTGACTCCATCCTCGTCCTGGGTCTTTCGTCGGTCGCTTCTGAGCACTCCCAGGGAGACATCCAGGGCCCGGCCGATGGCAGTACCTGGAATTGGAACAGCGGTGGGGTCAAGATCCCGCAAGAAGATTCGAATGGCCTCGAAGTCCGAGGTCAGCGGAGTTTGAGCATAGGCCAGACCGGCAAAGGGCACCAGCGCAACCCGTCCCCCCTGGAGTTGGTCCAGGAGGTCTGACAATTCGATGGTGGCGCCTGTGAGTCGGTCCGGCTGGATGTCTTGGGCCAGCATGCTGTAGGAAATATCAAGGGCGATGCACAGGTCGATTCCCTTCATCCGCATCTGGGCATCCTCCATTCCGTACTGGGGTCTAAGGACGGCCCCAATAAGAAGCAGGAATGCGCCGGTCCAGAGGACTCGACGGATGATGCGTCGGGCGGGAGAGACGGTATCGAACAGTTGCTCGACCAGGTGGGCGTCTCCGGTCTTCTCCTTCATCTTCCTGCGCCACAAGTAGAGCCAGGTGAAGCCCAATATGGCGACGACAAGGCCCAGGGGCAGGAGGTACCAGAGGTGTCCGTTCTGGAAGATGATTTCCTGGGTACTCATGGAATCCTCCTCAAAAACGTCACTCGAAGGAGGAACTCAAGAAGGATCAGGAGGAGACCAGCGAGAAGGAAGGGGGAAAACAGCTCCTTGTACTTCACGACTCGCTGCTCCAAGTGCTCGCTTTGCTCCAACTCTTCGAAGGCCTGTCGGAATTCCTCTTCGTTGTATGAGACCTGGAACACCCCTTTGGATTCCTCAGCGATGGCACGGATACGCGCCTCGTCAACCGGTTCGTTCTTTGGGGCGTAAACCCGATGTCCACCCCGGCGAAGCTGACGACCCTGCATCAGGGCCGGGAAGTATGTGTCGTTCCCACCGCCGATGAGGAAGGTGTAGAGGCGGGGTCGAGAACTCTCTGGGAGGTCACCGATGTAGCGAGCGACGTCCAGAGGCTTGAGGCGGCTGGCGTTGTCGTTTCCATCGGTGATGAGGATGATGATCTTCCCCTTTCCGTCGCTGTCTTCGAGGCGTTTGTACGCCTTAGACAGGGCGTCTCCAATGGCGGTGCTCTCCCCATCGATGGTGCAGCCGTTGATGCAACCGTCTCGGTTGGGTTCTCGCTCCAGGGAGTCCAGCACCAGCCCATCGAGTTGGTCCACGATGGTTCCTTGATCCAGGGTCAAAGGGGACTTCAGGTACGCCACTGAGGAAAAGACGACCAACCCGAATCGGTCCCCGGTTCGATCTCGAACGAGCTTCTTCAGGGTGTCCACTGCCACTTCCAGGCGGTTGGGTGGTTCCTTGCCGTCGGCTTGATAGGCAGCGATTTCGGTTTCGGGCTTGTCCACGGCGTTCATGGACCCGGACATATCCAGGCAGAACATGATGTCGAGTCCCTTGCCCATGAGGGTCACGACATCTTCCTGTTGAGGTCTGGCCATTGCTACGGTGAGCAGTACCAGTGCCCCAAGACGCAGCGTCGTGGGAATCCAGGTCAATCGGGCTCGAACCCCAGCAGAGGTTCGCTGCAGTGTATCGAAGTTCGCGAAGCGAACGGTGGGGGTACGTGCCTTGGTGCGGCGCTTCAGGTACGCCTGAATCCCGTAGTAGAGGGGCAAGAGGAGCAGTAAGAAGAAGAACTCTGGCGCGGCGAATCTCATGACGGCACCTCCCCGGATTCCGTGGAAGCCGTTTGGGTGATGAACCCCCGAGTTCGTTCTATGTCTTCGTTGGATTGGGTGATACTCGGGGCGAATCGAGCGAATTTAACCAGGTCGAAGTCCATGAGCATGTTTGCCAGCAACTGGAAGTCGGCGTTGGCCATCGCTCGTTGGTCCATGTGTGCCATCAGCTCGGTGGTGGTGAGGTCCAGGGAGTCAAAGAGCCATCGCCGCCCCAGGTAGTCTCGCAGGATCTCCGACAGGCGGGTGTAGAACGCCTCGAATTCCCCCTCTTCGGCCAGTCGTTCCTTCTCCAAGGCGTCGAGGGCTCGTCCGGCGACGATATGGGCGGGGATTGGGATTGCCTTTGGGGCCGGCTTCTTTCCACGCCGGCGCCCCGCCAGCCATAGGGTTCCCCCAACGGCCGCGAGGACCACAGCGAGGACGATGAGAATCCAGATGAGGATCCAGTTGGTCTGGACAAGGGAAACGGGGGTTTCAGCGCCGGCCGCTTCCGGTTCGCTCTCGTTTTCGAAGTGGGAACCGGTGAACACGACGATTTCGCCAGCTCTCACCGACAAGGAGTTGTTGTCCGCATCCGTCGCTGTGAAGGTGAGTTCGGGAATCTTGATGCGGCCGTATCGAATCACCATCAAGGGCAAGAGTGCGGTCCACTGGTTGCCCTCTTTCCTTACAGTGACCTCGTCTTTCTTGAGGCGCAGGGCTGCAGGGAAGGGAAAGGCTTCGGGGACTTGAAGCTCGAATCCCGGGGGCAACTCCACCTTGAGGCGGTAGTCTATCTGTTCGCCCACGAGGGGGTTTTCATGGTCCATCACCAGCTCGGCATCGCCGGGAATGGGAGGGGAGTCCTCTTCGGGCGGGGCCACGAGGGGTGCTTTCTCCTCGACTGCCGGCTTTGCTTCCCCGGGGGCGGGAGTGGCAATGAAAAACAGAATCAGTAGCGCTGTCAACCAACCACGTCGCATATCAGAACCGCTTGGCTCTTCTCGAGAAGAGCTGGTTGAATTTTTTGAGATAGTCCCCTTCCTCCGTACCGACTTCAACGGAGTCGAGGGACAGCCTTCGAAATAGGGAGATGACGTGGGCTCGTTGCTGCAAAGCGGCTCGAGCGAAGTCCCGGCGAACCATCGCCGAGGAGGTGTCCACCAATCGAACGGAACCGGTTTCCAGATCCTCCATGGGAGCCAATCCGATTTTCGGGAGGGCCTGGTCCATGGGGTCTCGAACCATCACCGGGATGATGTCGTGACGCTGGCTGGCTATGGCCAACGGGCGTTCCACGGCAGGGAACTCTCTTTGGGGGATGAAGAAGTCCGACAAGAGGAAGGTGACGGTGGTTTTCTTCGAGATCTTCGTGAGGTACTTCATGGCTTCAGCGACGCCATCCGATGTTCGACCCTTTCCAGTGGGTTCGAAGGTCAAGATGTCTCGGATGACTCGAAGTACGTGGGTCTTTCCTTTGCGCGGGGGAACAAAATACTCCACCGAATCGGTGAAGATTATGAGCCCCACCCGGTCGTTGTTTCGGATGGCCGAGAAGGCCATCATGGCGGCAATCTCGGTGATGACCTGCTTTCGAGTAGACAGGTGGGTTCCAAACTGGGTGGATGCCGAGAGGTCCAGAAGAAGGAAAACGGTAAGCTCCCGCTCCTCCTCGAAGACCTTGATGAAGGGTTCGCCGGTTCTGGCGCTGACGTTCCAGTCGATGAGACGGACGTCGTCCCCTTGCTGATACGGTCGCACTTCGGCAAAGGACATCCCATGGCCCTTGAAGACGCTTCGATACTGCCCCGCCATCTTTTCATTGGCCAATTTGCTGGTCTTGATTTCGATGCGGCGCAGTCGCTGGATAAGCTCCTGTGGCAACATCAGGGCACCTCGACCTCGTCAAAGACCTGGCGGATGATGTCCTCCGGCAGCAGTTCTTCGGCTTCTGCTTCGTAGGTGAGAATCACTCGATGGCGAAGGACATCCATGGCGACGGCCTTGATATCCTCCGGGATGACATAGCCGCGGTGCTGCAGGAAGGCATGGCCTCGAGCGGCTTCCAGGAGGAACAGGGAGGCTCTGGGAGAGGCTCCCCAGGAGATGAGTCCCTTCAGTTTCTCCAACCCGAACTGTTCGGGTTCACGGGTGGCGAAGACGACGTTGATGATGTACTGCTTGATCTTGTCGTCCACGTAAACCTGCTGAACCGTCTTTCGGGCCTTCAGGATCTCTTCGGGGGAGACCACTGCGGAAATCTCCGGTTTGCTGGAGCCGCTCATGCGCTCCATGATGACGGCCTCCTCTTCTCGACTGGGGTATCCGACTTTGACCTTCATCATGAAACGGTCGACTTGCGCTTCGGGGAGGGGGTAGGTTCCTTCTTGTTCAATTGGGTTCTGCGTTGCCAGAACGAGGAACAGAGGGGGCAAAGGATAGGAGTTGGTTCCAATGGTAACCTGCCGCTCCTGCATGGCTTCGAGGAGGGCGCTCTGGACCTTGGCCGGCGCTCTGTTGATTTCATCAGCCAACACGACGTTGGAAAATACCGGCCCTTTTCGTGGGGAGAATTCGCCTGTGTGCTGGTTGTAAATCATCGTACCGACGATGTCCGCCGGGAGCAGGTCTGGAGTGAACTGAATGCGCTGAAATTGAACGTCGAGGGCCCGTGCTACGGAGTGCACGGTGAGGGTCTTGGCCAACCCGGGGACACCCTCGAGGAGGATGTGCCCTCCCGTCAGGAGACCGATGAGGATGCGCTGGAGCATCTCCTGTTGACCGACCACGACCTTTCCGATTTCGGCCAGCAGGCCATCTACGAATTGGCTCTCGTCTCTCACGAGTTCGTTCATGTACCGAATGTCCGTGTTCATTCTCAAATCCTCCGTCAAACCGTGACGTTTGCATTAAACAGTGACCCCTCCAAAGTATTCCCGTTGGAGTCGGGCTGCTCACTCAGGGGTTGTGCGAGGTTTGCTGCGGCTCTCATCCCTGTGCGTTACTTGACGAGGTCATCGACCCCTTCGATGTTCTTGAGGGCTTCTTGGAGGCGGTTCTTGATGGAGCTTTCGATTTGGCGGATGCGCTCTCTGGAGACGCTGAATTCTTCGCCGATCTCCTGGAGAGTCTGAGGTTGGTCGGAGAGCAGGCGATGCTTCAGGATGTATGCCTCTTTGTCGGAGAGGTCCTTTGCGAAGACGTTGAGCTTGTCTGCGACAAGCTGCATGATCTCCTCTTTGGCCAGTTGCTCTTCCTGTTGGGGGGTCTCATCGGCCAGGGTATCGAGAAAAGTCAGGTTGCTTGAACCATCCACGGTGGCGTCGAGGCTGAAGTCTCTGGAAGCGGCCATCAATTCGCGCTGCGCTTTTCGCTTGCGGGCTTCTGCGGACACCAGCACTGCCTTTCCTCGGGAACCGTCGTCTCGCTCCTCTTCCAACGTCTGCTCTACGGCCCCTGTATGCCCCTCTTCTTCATCGGGCTGGTACCGGAAGAACAGTTGTCGCTGCATCTGCGTGGTACCCAGCTTCACCATGCTCCAGGACTTGATGATGAAGTTCTGCATGTACGCTTTGATCCACCAAACGGCGTAGCTGATGAGTCGGTACCCTCGATCGGGGTTGAACTTCTCTACGGCCTTCATGAGGCCGATGTTTCCTTCCTGGATGAGGTCGATGAGCTTCACGTTGTAGTTTCGATAGCTGTAGGCCATCTTCACCACGAAGCGGAGGTTGGCTTCCACCAGGTGTTTGGCAGCATCCTTGTCGTTGTCATCCCGCATTCTACGGGCCAACTCGAGCTCTTCTTCTCTGGTCAGGAGTGGGACTTGATTGATTTCGGCGATGTACTGATCGAAGGTCGAGCGGCGAGTGAGGGAGCCGGGCGCAGGTCTCCTGGTGGGAAGACCTGCTTTGTCCCGCTTGGCCGGCAACCGATTGGAGGATGCGCCCGCTGATTTGTCCTTCTTCTTGTCAGTCATCAAATCGCCTTTGTGGGCGTGTCGCCCTTACTCGTGAACGTCGCCGTCGAGGAAGTAGCGGATGTAAACTTCGGCTGACTCTGGAGTCTTTGCGTTGCTCTTTGCGCGGTCTCGAAGGGCTTCGTCGAGGCTCTTGCCCTCGGACATGAGGCGCTTCATCTCGGTGACCTCTCGGTTGACCATCCCTTTGATCCCCCCGGCAGAGCCCCAGCCCACCTGAAGTCGGCCGTTGATGACGAAGGACGGCGTCCCTCGAGCGCCCAATTCCTGGGCGGCCTTAAGGTCCGAATCGATCTTCTTGTGC
>CALFHQ010000434.1 GCA_937876385.1 uncultured Pseudomonadota bacterium | reverse complement strand
TCTCTCCGGGCTTCCCATCGACCAGAGCTTTGCGGTAACCGGGTCGGTGAACCAGCGTGGCGACATTCAGCCCGTGGGTGGCATCAACGAGAAGATTGAAGCGTGGTTTGAGTTGTGCCGCCAGCGAGGGTTCACCGGGGATCAGGGGGTGATCATCCCTCGTTCCAACGTGAAGAATTTGATGCTTCGCCCAGAGATTTTGGAAGCGGTGAACAATGGCCTGTTCCGTGTTTATGCCATTGAGCGGGTGGAGCAGGGGATTGAAATTCTCATGGGCAGAGAGGCCGGCGCCTTGAACGACCAGTTTGAGTTTGAGCCGGCCGATTCGGTGATGCATCTGGCGGATCAGACCCTTCGACGCTACGACGAGATTATCGACGACGGCGACGACGATGAGGAGGGCGCAGACGGACTGTGATGGCCCGACTCGTCTTCTGCACGCACTTTCCTACCGTTTCTATCTCATTGCACGACTTCTTTCGACCCCAATGATGTTCGCTGAGAGAGCAATTTGTCTTGCATCGGAGGGTGACCTTTGGTTTTATGGAGAGCCCGGTGCCTTGACACTCAGCCATTTCTTGGAGGTTCGCATGCCACGGCGACTGATTTTGGCCCTTTCGTTTCTGGTTTTCTGGTCTTGTACAGCAGATTTTGCCCCGGAAGAAGGGGTGAATGGCGCTTATGATGAGTTGGAGGCAGCAAAGCCGACGACTGCCGACGGAATGGACCCCAATATCCTCCCCGCCTATGCATTGCCTTGGGAGCACCATGAGCCGGGCAAAGAGGATCTGGCCTCTGATTTCCACAAGGCCCACCCCCAGTGGTACAACATCACCGAGCCCCCCAGTGGAGCCTTCCGCCCCATGATGGAATGGGAACCCATGCAATCCGTTCTGATTGCTTACTCCGACTATGTTGGCGGGAACGATGGTGGATATCGTCGTGAATTCGCTGGATGCTGGGGACGTGTGGGTCGTCCACAACACCGACACTGCCAAGAACGACCTTATCAGCCGTGTCCAGAATGCCGGCGTCTCCCAGTCGGATATCAACGACAAGATTCGCTGGTTCCCCATGGACAACGATGCCATCTGGTTCATCGATTTTGGTCCCTTCCCCATCGTTCGGGAAGGGGACGATCCTTCTGTGGCGTTTGCTGATTTCCGGTACTACTACGACCGTGTTTACGACGATGCCATCCCCACTCGTCTGGGCTCTGCCGTGGGAGCAACGACGTATCGATCCCCGTTTGACTACGAGGGTGGAAACTTCCAGGCCGATGGCGAGAAGTACTGCTACTTCTCGGAGCGTGTTTACACCTACACCGGGATGACCTTTGAGCAGGTTCAGACCGTTATGCAGGACTACTACGGATGCAAGGAAGCCGTGGTATTGAAAGACATCACCAACGACGGCACCGGTCACATCGACATGTTCTTCAAGCTGGCCGCTCGAGACACCGCAGTTCTCGGCGAGTACACCGTTGTCGTGGATGGTGCCAACGAGGCTCGGATGGACGAGAACCAGGCCATTCTGGAATCGTTGTCCTACGAGGACGGCATCGGCATCAGCGTTTACCGACTTCCCTTCCCGAACGCCTCGACGGGCTTTGGGGAGACCATCCCTCGCACCTACATCAACTCCACCTTGTTCGTCAGTGCCGACGAGAGCGTGAAGCTCAACTTGTGGCCGATGTACTCTGTGGACAAGGATCTCGAAGCCGAGGCTTTGGCCGTGTGGCAGGAAGCCATGCCGGACTGGGACCACGTGGGCATTGAGTCCGACTTGATTTCCACATACTCGGGTGCCGTGCACTGCGTGACTCGAACCATTCCGGCCTTTCCCATCGAGAAGTGGGTAGCGGATGGCCAGTGCTTGAACGGTGCCTGCCAGGGAGACGGGTACGACGGAGCTTGCTTGGGCGGGTCCGAGCCCACCCCCGGTTGCTGGGGCCCGAAGTGGGAGTGCCTGTGTAACGATTGTACAACGGCTAGTTGCCAGGTTCCGGCATCCTGCGGAGATGGAACGTGTGGCCCGGGTGAAAACTGCTACACATGCATCCAGGACTGTGGCTGCGGCACCGACGAGCTGTGCAACTTTGTGACTCAGAAATGCGGCATCGATCGATGCGGCAATGGCACCTGCGACGAAGAAGAGAACTGCATGAGTTGTGGCGCTGATTGTGGATGTACCGGCGGTACGGTTTGTAGCATGGGCGTGTGCGCCGAGGATCCTTGTGGCGGCATCGACTACGAAGGGTGTTGCGACGGTTCGGTGAGTGTCTACTGTGAAGAGGGAAGCCTGGTTCGATCCGATTGCGGCGGAGCCACCTGCGGTTGGGTCGCTGACAAGAGTTGGTACGACTGTGGCGGTTCGGGGGCGGATGGCTCCGGGACGTTCCCCCGGGAGTGCGGCACCTACGACTACCCTGTGGGTTGTGCGGGCAAGGAGTGCGGGGACAATGGCGCGGGCTACTCCTGCGGTGAGTGCGGTGCCGGTCATGCCTGCAACCACGGGCAGTGCTCGGCATGCGAACCGACGTGTGATGGATTGGAATGTGGCGACGACGGCTGCGGCGGGAGCTGTGGTGAATGCGCCGAGGGTTCGGTTTGCAATGATGGTATCTGTGGCGATCCCTGCACCCCAACCTGCGAAGGGTTGGAG
>CALFHQ010000433.1 GCA_937876385.1 uncultured Pseudomonadota bacterium | reverse complement strand
GCTTTGGGTCTCCTCCAACTCCACCGTTCGCTGCTTGAGGTCCCGCGTACGCTGGCCAACCTCCTGCTCCAAGTGTTCCCGATAGCGCAGGTTGTCTCTGCGCAGGTTGCGCTTTTCTATGGCCTGCTCGATTGAGTGTTCGAGCACCTCCATGTTCTGGATCGGTTTGGTGACGTAATCCCATGCCCCTCTCTTGATTGCTCCGATGGCGTCCTCAAGACTCCCTAGACCGGACACGATCAATACGGGCAACTCAACATACAAGGAGACGAGTTGTTCGAGGACTTCGCTGCCGGACATCCCCGGCATGGACAAATCGAGAAGCACGATGTCGGGGAGGGACTCGGCTGTCATTTCCAATGCCTTCTGGCCGCTTGACGCCTTCCGCACAGTATACTCGCTGTCTTCGAGGTAGGCGCCGATGCTCTCTCGGATGATCGCCTCGTCGTCCACCACCAGTACCGTAATCTGTTCATCTCTCATGCACGGTCTCCCTACTTGCCTCGCTCCGTTCGAACTCGAAAGGGGAGGCGAATTCGGGCTTCACAGCCCTTGCCGGGACTCGAATTGATACTCAACACTCCACCATGGATCTCCATGATCACGAACTGAGCCAGGGCCAACCCCAAGCCGGCGCCCTCTCCCGGGGATCGGGTGGTAAAGAACGGCTCCAGCGCACGTCTTCTGACTTTCTCGGTCATGCCGGGACCGTTGTCTGAGACGATCACTGAAATGGACTGACCCTGCTCCACCTCGGTAGCGATCTTGACCTCTCGACGTTCCTGACCCTCTACCGCCTGCACCGCATTCTTGATGAGACTCAACATGGCCTGTTCGAACTGACTTCGACGCCCCAGATACGGAGGGAGCTTTTTGAGGTTCAAGCTGAAGTCCATCCCCTTGATGTCATAACGCTGCTTCAGATCAAAATCGCTTGACCCCAGAACAAGCGCAGCCTGGATGGCCTCGTTGACGTCGAACTCCTCGGCAGAACCCTCGTCCAAACGACTGAACTGCAACATCTTCTTGACCAGTTCCGCCGCCCGCTCCCCAGCCTCCTGCATGGAATCGAAGAACTCCGGGATCTGCCTCGCCTCGAGGTAGCTCTGAAGGGTCTCCAGGTCCACTCCAAACCGCTCGGCAGGCTCCAGGTTGGCCTTGAGCTTCGGGGAAAGCCGCCTGCGAACATTCTGAAGTCCCTGAAGCATTCCACCCAACGGGTTGTTGATCTCGTGGGCCATCCCGGTAGCAAGACCAGCCAACGAAGTCAACTTCTCGGACTGAACCATCATCTCGTCCATCTGCACACGATGGGTCGCGTCTTCGAGATGGATGACAGCGCCACCGTGACGCAGTGGAAAGACCGTGAAGTCAGCGGTGACATTGAAACGCCGCCGCTCAAACTGCAGGCGCTGGCTCTTCTGGGGTTCTCCGTGCCGCAAGGCGCGATTGACAAGGTCGGAATGCAGAGCCAACTCCGGCAATACGGTCAAGAGGGGTTGCCCTTCCTTCCCTTGGAGGGCCTTCCCTAAGGCCAGTGTGGCGCTTCGATTCCAGCGAGTGACGCGGGCCTGCTCGTCGAGAAGGAAGATGAGGGCCGGGCTGGAGTCGAAAAAGTCCGTCAAGTATCGCTGAAACCCGTCCAACTGATCCTGCGCTTCAACTCGTTGACGAACCTCCTTGAGCAACTTCTGATTGGCTCCCTCCAGTTCATCTGTCCGTTCCGCTACGCGTTGTTCCAGGTGTCGGTTGGCTTCCTCTACCTTTCGCCTTTCCTCCAACAGCAAGGTCTCCACCAGATACTCTCGTCGGGTTCTGAGTTCTGCGACGTAAGCGGCTAACATCCCCCCAACATTGAGCCCCATGATCAAGGCGAAGTTGGCCTGAAAAGCAAAGTCAAACTCGTGTCCCAACACCCAGGAACAAATCGGATACAAAGCGAGCACAGCCCATCCAGCCCAGGTGGCGACAAGGAACTCCGTCCCCAGAAACATGTAGCCGCCCAAGAAGATCAAGGCTGCGCTGACAAGATAGTACAACTCAAACAATTCAGAGGCATAGAAGGAGAGCCAGATGCAGAACAACCCCCCTGTCACCACCCAGAGGAAAACCAGATGCTGCCTGATCTTCTCGAACCAGGGGCTGAAGCTCAAAGCCAATATGAATAACCACGTTGGGACATCAAAGGCATAACGGATAGTCCAGGTACGGCGAAGGTCGGGAGCCTCCGAGTACACGTCCATCAAACCAAAGGAGGCAATCAGCATGACACCCACGAAGAAGACAAATCGCGTCTGCCTTCCATAGATGTCGAACATTCGCCTCCGATATCCCGGCTCCAAAGGGGCCTGGTCACCCCGAAACTTCAAGGTGAGAGGATGAACATCCAACTCCATTCGCATCGGCACCACTTCCAATTTCTCCGTTTCGTTCAGACTTCGCAAAACAACATATCACAGCGCCTCAAACGGACAAAGTCCGAAAGCGTCCGGAACCGCAAATGGGCCCGGCTCTTTTCACTGGTTTTTCTGCAACAACGTGCCAGAATATAGAGGATTGTTCTGAAAGAGGAGGAACCATGGCTCAGGAACTGAAGAAACGACAGAATTTTGCTACCAGCCCCGACACATTGCTTGAGATCCTCACGGACCCCGACTTCAACGTCGACCGGGAGAAGGCTCAAGGAGCCCTCGAGGCCACATACCAAGAGAAGTCCAGAGACGCACAGCGGGTAGTCGGCGTTGTCTCCACCGTTGAATATGCTCGTGGAATGACCGGCGTCGACAAGTCCAAGACGGAAAAGAACGTCACCACGTACAACTGGAACCTGACTCTCAAGAGTTGCACATGGACCTACGAAAGCGACAGCCCATTCAATGACAAATTTCGAGTCTCCGGGGCCATGAAGATCTCCGGGTCAGGAGCGCCCGCCGTTCTCGAATCGACCGTTGCCGTGAGCATCTCCGTCCCCCTCGTGGGCAAAAAGATCGAGAAAATGGTGCTCAAAGAGATTGACCAGGCCTGGTCCAACTTCGACAAAGTCGTAGAAAACTACATCGCCAAACAAGGCTGAACTACCTCCCCCAACCTCACGTCGAGTAGATCAATTCCACCGCTCTTCCCTTTTAACTTTGATTTGCGAATTCACTTTCGCATATAATGCTTTCCCTTGGCCTCTTGACGTCGAGAACGTCTCCGTTGGAGTCCAAAGAGAATGAAGCGACCTTTGGAGGGATTCTATGCGCACCAGATTCAGCCTCGTAACCGGCCTTTTCGTCTTGTTCCTGGCGTTCCAATTGGGATGCTCAAGTCGTTCGTCGGACAACCAATCGACCAATGACGCGATGGACAGCCAAGACGGCGTCGAAAACGATGGCTTCCAACCCGACACCGTCGGTGATCTCCTCACAGACCTTCCTGGGGACGGCCACGGAGAAGACCTGCAGGATGCCGACGGCACCCTCCCAGACGCAGTGGAGGATATCGAGCCTGACGGCACAATCCACCCCAACCCCAAAGATGAACCCACATTCACAAGCTGCGGCACCCTTCCAGTCGCCGAAGAAGGAACCTGCTCGGTTGAATCGGGTTCAGATGCTCTCTTGATCCGGGGGAATATCCTCGCCCTCGACGAGGTATTTGAAGGGGGTTCCGTCCTCCTCAACGCATCGGGCACCATCGTCTGCGTCGGCTGCGACTGCAGTGACCAACCCGACGCTTCCGGAGCTACAGTGCTCACCTGCGCCGAAGGCATCGTATCGCCGGGCCTCATCAACGCCCACGACCACCTCACCTTCTGCCAGAACCATCCCAAAGAGTGGGGAGACGAACGCTTCGAACACCGCCACGACTGGAGAAAGGGAAAGCGAGGACACAGCAAGATCTCAGCCGCGGGCGGCGCAAGCGAAAACGAGGTGGCCTGGTGCGAAGCACGGCAGGTGATGGCGGGAACCACCTCCATCGCCGGCTCGGGTCAAGCCAACGGCTTCCTGCGAAACCTGGACCGCAACGCCCAGGAAGGGCTCGGACAGCCTCCAGTGGAATACCAGACCTTCCCCCTGGGAGACAGCGACGGAACCCTTCTCGCCGAAGGGTGCAACTACCCAGGCATCGACAACGTCTCCGTCCTGGAGAACGACTGCTACCTTCCCCACGTGGCCGAAGGGATCGACAAGGAAACTCGAAACGAATTCCTTTGCCTGTCGAGCGACGAGAACGGAGGCACGGACCTCACAGAAAGCAACTCCGTGTTCATCCACGGAATCGGCCTCAAAGCCATCGACGGAGCAGAGCTCGCTGCCAACGGAACCGCCGTTGTGTGGTCTCCTAGAACCAACATCTCCCTCTACGGAAATACAGCTCCCGTGACCATGTACCACAACCAGGGAGTCCTCGTGGGACTCGGCACCGACTGGACCCCCACCGGTTCCATCGATATTCGCCGAGAGCTTGCCTGCGCTGCCGAATTGAACGAGAACCAGTTCGGCGGGTTCTTCACCAACTATCAACTCTGGCTCATGGCAACCTACAACAACGCCATGGCCATGGCCGTAGACGACGTCATCGGCCAGATCGGTCAAGGACTCATCGGTGACATCGCCATTTACAAGGCCCACAACTCGGGAGACTACTTCAAAGATATCATCGACGGATCCCCGGCAGACACGGTGTTGGTGCTTAGAGCAGGAGAACCACTCTTTGGCGACGCAGACCTCATCGCCGGCATTCCCTCGGGACAGCAAGGGTGCGAAGAAATCTCCGGGGGCGTCTGCGGGACGGCCAAGGCTCTGTGCACCCAGGCGGAGCTGGGCAAAACCCTGTCACAGCTCGAAGTCTACAATGGAAGCAGCTACGACCTCATCTTCTGCGCACCGCCCGAGGACGAACCCAGTTGCGTTCCCTTCCGAAATCCCATGCCCGCAGGCTACGCATATGCGGCCACCGCCTACGCCGGAGTGAGCAGCCAAGATGACCTCGACGGGGATGGCATCGACAACTCAGTCGACAACTGCCCCAGCATCTTCAACCCCATTCGTCCCGTGGACGAGGGCGTCCAGGGTGACCATGACAGCGACGGCGTGGGAGACGTTTGCGACCCTTGCCCTCTGGATGCCAACACCGAAGAATGCACCGTTCCAAACCTCAACGACAAAGACAACGACGGCTATGACAACTCAGTCGACAACTGTCCCCAGGATTACAACCCCGACCAGGAAGACGCCGACGACGACGGCCAGGGAGACCTCTGTGACAACTGTCCCTACGCACCCAATCCAAACGGCGGACCCTGCCCCGCGTCCATCTACGACATCAAGGCCGGAGAAATCGCCCAGGGCTCCAAGGTGGAAATCACCGGAGTGGTCACAGCCCTGGCCGGAAGCGCATTCTTCATGCAAGTTGCCACCGAAGACCAGGATACCGAGTTGCAAGCCCGATTCAGCGGCATCTTCATCTACGTCCCAACGGCCAACCCCGACGGACTCACTCTCCCCGCTCGAGGCGACCTTGTAACACTGGCGGGAGTCGTCACCGACTACTACGGACAACTTGAACTCAACTACGTCACCACCATCGATATCGTGGAATCAAACCACCCCCTCCCCGAGGCAGTGCCTGCCACAGCCGGAGAAGTGGGAACCGACGGCGCATTGGCCACCCCGTACGAGGGTGTCCTCGTCCAGGTAGAAGGAGTCGTTACCGAGTTGAACCCCGCAGCCGGCGACGGAGACCAGGACCCCAACAACGAGTACGTCCTCGACGACGCCCTGAGAGTCAACGACTACATGTACCTGACCACCCCCTTCCCCGAAGTGGGAGACACGATGTACGTCACTGGCATCCTTCGATTCGCCAATCAGGACTCCAAACTCGAACCTCGGGACGCCGAGGACGTAAGCACCGAGCTCGCGATCCGTACCTTTGGACCGGAGCTGGTCTACGCCCAGGCAAACACCGTTGCCCAAACGACCATCCCCGCCCTCGGCGTCACCATCACTTCTCCGGCCCCGGCAGGCGGGGTGGTTATTGCACTGGCCAGTCTCGACACAGGCTACGTCGAACTTCCGGCCACCATTGCCATTCCAGAAGGTCAAAGCTATGCTTCCATCCCGGTAACAACCCACGCAGCAAGCGAAGAACCGGTGCTCGTCACAGCCAGCTACGGCGGCGACACTTTCCAGGCAGCGGTCCTCGTTGTAGACCCATCCGAAGTTCCGGCACCTGTCTCCCTCCTCCCCGACGGAGAAGCGGTGCTGGTGGACGGAACCAAAACCTTGACCCTCACCCTGAACATTCCCGCTCAGGCAGGTGGTACCACCGTGAGCATCAGCTCCTTCCCCACAGGTATCGTGGCAATTCCGGGCTCGGTGGTTGTCCCCGAGGGAACCCTCACAGTTGACTTTGATGTCACGGGATTGGCCGAAGGCTCCGCCGAAATCACCACAGCCACGACATCCGGCTCCGTGAGCGCATGGGTGGAAGTAATCACCACCCCACCACTGGGACTGGTCATCACCGAGGTGCTGTACAACGTTCCAGGGGACGACACCCAGTTTGAATGGGTGGAAATCTACAACGGCACGGGAGGCACCGTGGACATGAGTGAATACAGCCTGGCCAACGGTGGGACCGACTACACCTACATGGTTGCCCAACTGCAAGGCACCGTCGCCGACGGGGATTGCTATGTGGTGGGGGGCCCGGTGTCGGTGCCTGAGAACTACAACCCCGTATTCGACATGGCCTACGACTTCCCCAACGACATCCAAAACAGCGGGGACAAGGCCGATGGAGTGGCGCTGTTCCACCTCACCGCTTCCCAGGTAAACGCCTCCTCCATTCCCATCGACGCCGTGATCTATGGTGACACCAACGCCAACGGACTCATCGACGCCTCCGGCACCGCTCCGGCACCCCACGTAGGCAACGCCCCAGCAGGCAGCTCCATCGAGAGACAAGGCAACGCCTGGGCCATCCAGCCCATCCCCACCCCCAACGACTGCTCCGCTGCCTTGGGCCTGTAAACCAGAACTTCTAGAAACCAATGGGGCAAACCCCGGTATTCCCAACCCCGGGTTCCAGCCACTGGATGCGGATCCGTTTTTACTACGGGTCGGACCTCCCTGTTCCCTGCGTATGGGTGAGTGTGGTCTGGAGAAGGGTCTGGTCCACAGCCCCGTTGTTGGCCGCCTGCTGTCTTTCCCGGGGCCGCCACACTGTAGGTGTTGGCGGACCGCAGGCTGTAGGCCTGCTGGTAGAGTAGCCTGGGTGTGACGGGCGCCCTTGCGGACCCGGCACCCCAGGACGG
>CALFHQ010000432.1 GCA_937876385.1 uncultured Pseudomonadota bacterium | reverse complement strand
CTACCCGGTCCGCTTCAACTGAGAAATACCGGTCTGGTTTTCCTGAGAGACGAAGCGACTGGGAGCGAAGCGATAGACCACCTTGTCGCCGGCGATGAAGACCCACATGTAGCCTTTGCCCGATTTGCCGGTATCGCCTTTTACCTGCATTTTGTGTGGGGTCTCATCGGCCAGCACCACCTCGGCAGCAGCGACCAGCGCTGTCAGCAGGTCCACCAGCGGCTTCAGGTCGGCAGCGTAGCGATGGAAGAGTTCGACCATGGTGGAGCGGGCGATGGGAATGCCGAGGCGCTTGAATTGCTTTTCCATCCGGTAAAATGGGATGGCATCAAGGGCTCTGGAGACCATCAGGTGCGACACGAAGCCGGGGCCATAATTGCCACCACCTTCGCCCAGTTTGACCGGTCCTTTGGCGACGATGATGTGCTCCTTGCAAGGGCAGGCCAGGACTTGCTGGTGATGGACCCGCCGGATGAAATTGGCCGGTACATACTCGAAGACCACGCTCTCTCGTCCCTCTCCGACTGTCACAAACTCCTCAGCACTTTTGCCACATTCGGGGCAATCCGGCTCGACATCACGGTCGACCGTGTGGTCGAGGTGCTCGGTCTCAAGGGCCGCCTTCTTGTCCTTGTTGGTCTTGCGCCGCTGTCGCTCTTTTCCCGGGTCTCGCTTCGTCTTGCCGTTGCGCCGCAACTCTCTATCCACCGGTGGCATTACCTCGGAGCGTTGGCCGAAGACGTGGCGCTTGAGCGCGTCCAATTCGGCCTTCATGGTTTCCATCACTTCGGCCTGCTCATCCCGCTCCAACTTCAACACCACCGCCAGGGCTTCGGCGGCCTTCCCCCGCACTTCCCAATGCTCTAGTCTTGCCAATAACTCAGCCCGCTCTTTTGGCCAATCCTGAGGTGGGGGTGTTTGTCGTCCGGTCATGGACGACTTTTGATCACAACCGGATCCCTTTGTCAACACCTAATTGTGGCGGTGGGGGCGGTGGGGTGCCCATCGTATCCCCGCTGGGAATCCAGGGAACCTCTCGACGAACCCGGGAAAAGTCGATGCCATGGAGCAGCATCTGCAGGTCGGTAGCATCTATCTGGACTCGCGTTGAGCCCGTGGGAACCGCAGGGATCCTGAATTTCCCCGCTTCCAATCGCTTGTAATAAACCACGAATCCACCATGATCGAAATAGAGAATCTTCACCCGGTCATGACGGCGGCCAATGAAGACGAACAGATGGCCAGAGTAGGGGTCAACTTTCCACTTTCCCTGGACGATGGCACTTAGGCCATCCATCTGCTTCCTCATATCTGTGGGGTCCAGAGCAAGGTAGATTTTGACCGACGAAGGAAGTGTCACCATCACAAACCTCTCGCCGCGATCCGGGTCATCAGGTCGGCGACGTACTCGCTGCCCGTACCCTCCAGAAAGCGTACTTTCATCCCTCGACGAGTCTCTGCCTCCAACCACCTCGCTGTCACGACTTCCGACTGATCCGGCAGGCCGACAACATCCACCTCAACCAGGCGAGTTTCCTGCGAAGCCACCGGCTTCGCCGTCTCACGCTCAGGGGATTTACACTCGCCATAAAGTCGCTGGTTGAAAGCACCTTCGGAGACGCCAATCTCCCTTGCAAAACCCCGGACCGTTACCTCTGAACGACGCAGGTAGAAATCTGCCAACTGCTCATCCCACCACGCTTTGCTCCCTTTGCGCCTCGCCATGCCAATCCTCCATCAAAGTTACTGAGGAAAGCCTGACATAAGACCCAGAATTTGTGAACCACGCCCAATTCCGGACGCTTACGAGACGAGCGTTTGTCGCTCAGCACAAAGCCTCATGATAAGCCGTCGGGAAGACCTAAGTGAACGGTATTGCCACTAAGCGACACGTGTGTTCTTGGTGTCTTCAAATCCCTGGCGAGCAGGATACATGCCGGAGCGCACTCGGACCCCTTATCGCCAAGTTCCAGCGACGGAGCACTGCGAACCCCTTCCCGCGGTGTTGTCAACTGATCGGCCTCGATTCGAGACTCACACAGCGAAAGTGCCTAACCGCGTGTTGGCAGAATGCCCGACGCCGTAGCCATTGATTCCAACTGCTCGACGAGTGTCTCCACATCATCTCCAGTCAGAACGCCGAGACGTAGAGCTCTGCTAGGGGTGAGAGCCATCCCATTGATGGCCAGATCCCGCAGCACACTACGTTCGCCAATGGACACCCGACTCGACTCCTCCCTGACCATCGTCGAAGCATTCTTCATACTGTCCTTATTCCAAACATAGTTTGTGGGCGCACGGGGTCTGACCCGGACACTTGACAATTTAGGGCCAAGGAATCGCAGTCGAAGCGTGCCCTGATTTGCACGAACAATCTTCCAGGGAGCCTTGCACCAGGTCTGGGAGTGAGAGCATTGGCGTGAAGTCACCTTTGAGTGCGAGGGGTCTTGGGTGCACGTTCTTGGTGGATGGTCAGAAATGGCGTTTGCAGAAGGCCCGGCCGGAGCCGGTCTTGAGGTAGGGTTCGAAGTTGTGGGCTTTTTGCTCATCTGCGAACCAGAATTTTGCAATGAGCACCCAGGGGCCGCTTTCGGTCTTGAGGATGTAGACGTACATGAGGTAGCACCAGTGATCAAG
>CALFHQ010000431.1 GCA_937876385.1 uncultured Pseudomonadota bacterium | reverse complement strand
GAGCGACGATGGCGGATTGTACCGAGGGAATCTCCACCGGGCGGTCAAATCCCTGCCTGGAGCAAGCTGCCTTGCAGTGCGTGTCTGGGCATACGGAACCGCAGATGCCTCCCAGGGGATTTCGAGTCATAATGAGGGCCGCAGCTCGGCTGATGTCTGATGGCAAACCCTGCTCCATGGCCTTGATGAAGTCCGCCGGGGAACAATCCACCGGGCAGGCCTTCTTGCAAGGTTTCTCTTCGCAGAACTCGCAGCGAGCTATCTCAGAAGCAAGCTGTGCATCGGTCAAAAACAGGTTTGGGTCTAGCATCTCATCCTCCCACAGGCAGGTTGGGTTCGTTTGGTTGGCCCCTCGCTGGAACTGTCGCTGGTTCAGTCGTCTAAGCGCGAAGCGAACCGAACTATACCCGAAGCCCCCGAATTCAACAAGGAAAAGGGGAATCGTGACCTCCATGTTGGCCCCGCTCAGGGGGAAACACCGGGTGGAGCGAAGCCTTGAATCGGCTCTCTGGAGATCCTAACCTTTCGGCGGGCAACATAGTCCACACCACTGTCAGAAAGACACGGACCGGAGGAAAACAATGGATGTCAGGGCAATAGCGGACCTGCTGGGGGACGAAGCGCAAAGTCTGCTCGAGCACAAGAGCAAGAAGATCAAAAAGGAACAGATTCATCTCCCCGGCCCTGACTGGGTAGACCGGATCTTCCTCCAATCCGATCGTTCCATCCCAGTACTGAGGAGTTTGCAGACGCTGTTTGCCCACGGGAGACTGGCGGATACCGGATACATGTCACTCCTTCCCGTAGACCAGGGGATTGAGCACAGCGCAGGGGCCTCCTTTGCCCCCAATCCAATCTACTTTGACCCCGAAAATATCGTGAATCTGGCCATCGAAGGGGGGTGCAACGGTGTCGCTACCACCCTGGGTGTGCTGGGGTCTGTGGCTCGAAAATACGCCCACAAGATTCCCTTTATCTTGAAGCTCAACCACAACGAATTCTTAAGCTATCCCAACACCTTCGACCAGATCATGTTTGCCGGAATCAAGCAGGCCAGAGAGCTGGGCGCCGTCGCTGTAGGGGCGACCATCTACTTCGGATCCCCAGAGAGCGGACGACAAATTGTCGAGGTCAGCCAGGCCTTCAAGATGGCCCACGACCTGGGCATGGGGACCATCCTCTGGTGCTACCTGAGAAACAACGAGTTCAAGGTGGACGGGGTGGACTACCACGCCAGCGCCGACCTCACCGGTCAGGCCAACCACCTGGGCGCCACCATCGAAGCAGACATCATCAAGCAGAAGCTCCCCACCAACAACGGCGGGTACCCGGCTTTGAACAAGAAGGGCTCGTTTGGAAAGTACTCGGACAAAATGTACAGCGATCTCGCCACAGACCATCCCATCGACCTGGCGAGATACCAGGTCGCCAACAACTACATGGGACGCATCGGCCTCATTAATTCCGGGGGACCGTCAGGGCGAAATGACCTGGCCCAGGCCGTGAAAACCGCTGTCATCAACAAGCGAGCCGGTGGGATGGGACTCATCAGCGGCCGAAAAGCCTTCCAGAAACCGATGAATCAAGGTGTTGAACTGTTGAACGCGATTCAGGACGTCTACTTGAGCAAGGACGTCACCATCGCCTGAGTTACAGGCTCGGTCCCACGTCCGCTGCGGCCCCGTTGGTTCCAGAGTCGCCTGGATTTCCCAGCGAAAGACCGCCGCTTCCACCCAATCCCCCGGAACCCACGACGCAAATCGCTGAATCCTGGATCGTGTCCGCAGAGATCGCTTCTGGGGCCTGGATGAAGAGGCAGTAGGACGGGCCGCCGCAGCCACCGCCACCACCCCCGCCGTGACCACCCCGACCGCCGTCTCCACCTTTGCCGCCACTTCTGGCACACCAGGCTTCTCCCCCCGCCGTGCCGCCACTACCCCCTTCTCCGCCATTTCCTCCCACGCCACCCGTGCCGCCGTTTCCACCGGCACCACCATTTCCACCCACGCCACCTTGCGTCACGTTGCCTACAAGCTGTGGCAAGCCCGCCGGGGTCTCGTCGAACACCAGGAAGAATCCGAAGGAGCCGCCCCCCCCCGTTCCTCCCACACCACCGGAACCGGGGCATCCGCCGGAGCCGCCGCCGCCACCACTTCCACCGAACTGGTCGGCACAAACTGGAGAATAGGAGTCTCTGTCTGCTCCCCCTCCAGCGCCACCGCCTCCGCCACCCGATCCGGCGACACCGGTTTCCCCATCGGTGCTTGCCGGGGCAATCCACAATCCGTCAACGATAGCCCCGGCAGCGCTGGAGCAACCACTCCCCGCCATCCCCTGGCTTCCCATCGGCCCCGAAGTGCCGCCGCCCCCGTCCATGGAGCGGGGTTCGTCCTGGTTGGTCGGTTGGGCGCACGAGTTGCACGCAAAGTTCAAGGTGCCGTCCCAACCGGCCTCGCCCCCTTGCGAAACCTGAGGCCCGGCCCCACTCGCCCCCACTTCTTCCAAGTCC
>CALFHQ010000430.1 GCA_937876385.1 uncultured Pseudomonadota bacterium | reverse complement strand
AGGGGACGAAAGGGGATCTTCGAGACGCTGGTGGTAACCGACGACATCCGAGATCTGGTGATGGAGCGTTCCAATTCATCCACGATCCGCAAGCGTGCCTTGATAAACGGGATGAGAACCCTTCGCATGGATGGGACCAACAAGGTTCTGTCCGGGATGACCTCCATTGAGGAAGTGCTTCGAGTGACCCAGGACGATACGGAGATACTCTAGAGGAATCATGCCAGTCTACGAATACAAAGGAGTCAACAAGTCGGGGAAGCCGGTGAAAGGGGTCATGGACTCCGACAGCCCCCGTACGTTAAAGGAGAAGTTGCGCTCCCAGGGCATCTTCCTGTCCGACGTGAAGGAAACCAGCGAGGGGAAGAAGGGCGGCCCCAAGACAACGAGCGCAAACAGCCGCTCCTTTGGCGGTCGATTTGCCCGTCGTGTAAAGGTCATGGAGTTGTCAGAAGTCACTCGACAGATGGCAACCCTGTTGCGGGCTTCCATTCCCGTTGTTGACTGCCTTGCGGCGGTCTCCCGGCAGACCGAGAACCCCCGATTCCAGCTTGTTCTGGGAGAGGTTCGTAGAGCGGTGACTGAGGGAAAGAGCTTGGCTGGGGCGATGGCGGAGCACCCGGATGTGTTCACCAACTTGTATGTCAACATGGTTCGAGCGGGGGAGTCCTCGGGTACATTGGATCTCATCTTTGCTCGTTTGGCGGATTTCACCGAGTCCCAAACTCGGCTCCGTGGCCGCCTCGTGGGCACCATGATTTACCCCATCATCATGTTGGTTGTGGGCTTTGGGATCATCACGTTGTTGATGTTGTTCGTTGTACCGAAGCTGACCGAGATGTTTGCCGAGATGGGGGGCGAGTTGCCCGCCATCACCCGGGGGTTGATTGCGGTCTCCGAGTTCCTGCAGAACTGGTGGCATGTCACCTTCGGTTCGGTGTTCCTCTCGATCTGGTGGTTCAATCGCTACCGCAAGAGTGAAAACGGGCGCCCACGTTGGGACCGCTTCGCACTGCGAGCGCCGCTGTTTGGCAACTTGATCCGGATGGTTGCGGTGACCCGTTTTGCCCGAACCTTGGGCACATTGCTGTCTAGCGGCGTGCCCATTGTCACGGCCATGGAGATCGTGAAGCATGTCGTGGGGAACATGGTGCTGGCGGAAGCCGTGGAGGAATCCAGGCAGGCGGTTCAGGAGGGAAACAGTTTGGCCAAACCCCTTGAGCAGTGTGGGCACTTCCCGCCGATGATGGTGCACATGATTGCGGTGGGTGAGCAATCCGGAAACCTCGAGGAGATGCTGGACAACGTAGCGTCCGCCTACGAGGTGCAGGTAGACACGAAGATAAACACGCTGACGGCATTGCTGGAACCAGTAATGATTTTGAGCATGGGCCTCATTGTTGCGCTCATTGTGTTCGCTGTATTGACCCCGATGTTGCAGATGAACGAGCTGCTTAAGGGATAAACGAGTGATGGAGGAAGACGGAATGAAGAATCGAAGCGAGATGCTAAAAAAGACGCTGGAGAAAGGCCAGCGAGGCATGACTCTCATTGAGATCATGGTGGTCATCGCCATTATCGGCATCGTGGGTTCCGCGGTGGGATATGGTGTGACGCGGTACTTCGCCCAGGCGAAGATTGACGCCTGCAAGGCGCAGCTTGACAACATCGCCAACCACCTGGAGATGTACCTCTTTGAGAACGACGAATACCCCTCAAGTCTGACCGAGCTTTCCAAGAAGGGGAAGGCTACCAAGAAGAAGATCCTGAAGAGCTCTCAGCTCAAGGATCCCTGGAAGAAGAAGCTGAAGTATTCCAACGAGGGAGATGTTTTCACTTTGTGTTCAGCGGGTCCAGACAAGAAGGACGGCACAAGCGACGACATCTGCTTTGGTGACGAGGAAGAAGACAACAATGAATAGTCCCGTCGGGGCATAAAGACCCGGCGAGAATTCCCAATGCAACGAGTCTTGAATGAACGCTCTTCGGCCCAAAGACCCCCGCAATCAAGCGGGGCTGACCCTCATCGAAATCCTCATCGTGATGCTCCTTGTGGCCATCGTGATGGGGGTTGTGGTGGTGAACATCGGCGGGATCTTCACGGCGCGACTCAACAAGGCCACTGGGAAACTCTCGGCCATGACTCGCTACACCTACAACCAGGCGACGCTTAAGGGGCAGATATACCGACTGGCGATTAACATCGACTCGGGGACTTATGTCATCGAGGAGGTTGAAGAGCCTCAGCGATGTCCCGACCTGGGTGAGGGTTTCAGGCAAGCGAAGAGAGAGGATGGCAAGGACCAGGATGACGAGAGCTTCAAGTGGGTCGGGAAGGAGTTCACCGACATGCGGGTTCGCAAGGAGAAGCTTCCTGACTCGTTGCACTTTGGCGGAGTGATGAAGGTTGGCGACAAGGAGCCGGTGACCGAAGGAGAGGTTTACATTTACTTCTTCCCCGACGGAACGGCAGAGAAGGCGTTCATCTGGATCACTGACGGAGAGGACATCTGGACCGTCGAAATCAGGAGATTGTTGGGTACGGGACGGGTTTACAAAGAAGAGCTTGAAGCTCGGGATTTCACCAAGAGATGAGCCGAAGAGGAACACAATCCGGGTTTACCCTGATGGAGATGATGGTTGCCATCGCCATATTGGCGGTCGCTCTCCTGGCCATCACCACGGCTCAGCAGTCCAGCGTCAACAACGCCATGCGGGTTCAGCGAGCGCAGTCTGCCGCGTTGCTGATGAAGGGACTGGTGATGGACATCGAGCAGGAATACAAGATTGACGGCTTCCCGGAGAACACCATCGACGACCGGGAGTGCGAGGTCCCAGACGACTTCGACGACACCTTTGAATGCCGCTACTCCTTGGAGCGATTGGATCTCCAGCCCGAGCAGATGCAGCAACTGGTGGACCAGAGCTTCGGCGGGTTGTTGGGAGCCGGTGGGCTTGAATCCATGATGGGGGGCAACACCACGGACCTTTCGGGAACGATGGAGAGCTTGATGTCCGGGGACCGAGACGCTCCCGCAGGAATGGATGTCACAGGTCTGGCGTTCCTCATGCCCTTCCTGGGTCCCGAAGGACAGGCCTTGATGGGCCTGTGCAACATTAACTTGAGTGCCATGGTGATGGGGTTGATGGGGATCCAGACCTTCATTCCCATGGTTCTGCAGCAAGTAAGCGATCGAACAAGAAAGCTCACCGTGACTCTGGAGTGGCAGGAGGGACCGTTCGGAGACCGGGAGTTCTCCATCACCACGTATGTGACATCTCTGCCCGAGGATCAGCTTCAGGAGTTGAAGCAAGTGGAAGACGCCACGGAAGTTCTCGGCGGGGCCACCGGAGCGGGAACTGGCGGCGGGCGATCGGGCGGATCGGGCGGATCCGGCGGATCCGGCGGGGGGCGCCCATGAGGTCTCCCAGAGGAATGACTCTTTTGGAGGTCATGGTCACCGTGGCCATCTTGGCGATGACGACGGCCCTGGTTTACGGGTCGCTGTCGATAACCCTTTCTTCCCAGGCGAACGTCCGTCGGGTGACGGATCGATACCACGCTGGGCGGGTGGCGTTGATGAAGATCAGCCACGATCTGACGTGTGCCTTCCTTTCAAAGCACGTAAGCGTCCTGGAGAAGAACCGGGAGACCTTGTTCATTGGGAAGTCAGACGAGGTGACCTTCACCTATCTGGGTCATTACACCTTCGAGGTAAAGGACGAGCCGACTTCGGATCAAGGGGTTGTGACTTACGAACTGGGGTACAAGGACGGCCAGAAGGTGCTGCTGCGACGAGAGAAGACCGTCATCGACGACCAGCCGGACAAGGGCGGAGTCGAGGAGGTGTTGGCGGAGGGGGTCAAGGACATCGAGTTTGAGTACTACGATGAAGAGCAGGAAGATTGGACCGACGATTGGAAAGCAGAGATGAACGACATGGATCCGGTGATCACCGACAAGACGCTGGAGAAGCAGGTGAACACCGCCAAAGTGTTGTCGGGGCAGGCCGTTGACGACCCCGAGTTCATGTTGCCCAAGCGGGTCAGAATCAAGCTGATTCTGGAGGACTCGGAGGGTGAGGAGTACACCTTCCAGACAGAGACATACCTCCCATTGCGATACCCGTTTAACTGGTAGGAGAAGGATTTTTTGATGCGAAACAGAGGCAAGGACATTGGTGGAGAGAAGGGGGTGGCACTGCTTATCGTGCTTACCGCCGTGGTGATCCTTGCGTCGGCTGTGGCGGAGTTCTCTTACAACACTCGTGTCAACCTGGCGATGACGAACTATGCGCAGAAGGAAGTCCAGGCCTACTTCGGTGCGCGTTCGGGGATCATGGTGGCGTTGTTTGTGTTGGAGACCAAAGAAGTGGTGGACAAGATTGTGGGCACCTACGCTGCAGCCGCCGGTGGGATGAACACCAACGCCATTGAGATATGGCGAGCCATCGCTCCCCTGTGCGACGGGCTCTCCAGTGCGAGGTTCAACCTGTACGGTATCGACTTGATGGATATGGAAGGATTGGAGGGGATGGGTATGCCCAAAGGGCAGTCCTTTGCCTGCGATATCCAACTGGAGGATGGGAAGATCAACCTCAATCAGGTGGCCTCTACCCAGGAGAAGCAGGTTCTTTATACCGAATTGAGAAGCGTCTTCATGCAGTATTTTGCCAGCGACCTGTTCAATGAGAACGAGCGCAAAGTGGATGAGGTCATCGGCGCCATCATCGACTGGGCGGACGCCGACGACAACAAGACGCAGATTGAGGCGGGAATTGTGATGGAGAGCCAGGGAGGCTCGGGAGAAGGGGGCGGGAAGAAGTACTCCAAGAACGGGTACGAAGTGAAAAATGCGCATTACGACACCGTGGAAGAGCTTCGCTACGTAGACGGAGTCACAGACGGCGTGTACTGCATGCTGAAGAACAAGGTCACGGTTTACAATACCGAGAAATTGAACGTCAACTCGGCGGATCTCGACACCATCAAAGGGTTGGTCTGTTCCCACCTTCTGGACAAGGGAACGATCCTCTGCGACCCGCGTTTGCGGGCGCAGGGTCTGCCGGCCCCCATCGACATTGTCGGTCAATACCTTGAGATCTGCCGTCAGGCAAAGAGTCAGATGTTTTCTCCGGCTTTCACCAGCGCCAACAGCTTCGTTCAGTTTTTCAACAAGCTGAGCGCCTTCATCGGGGAGCCCCTTCCCATCGACTCGGCGGGCCTCGCCGCCAAGGTGGGGACCTCCGGAAAGGTTTGGCGCATCGTGGGAGAAGGAAAGTCGGGAGACGTCGTTCGTCGAATTAACGTGGTACTGGATACCTCCACGGGCAAAATCGTGTACTGGAGGGAGTGAATCTATGGCTCAGAAAGTGCAAGTTCTGGATCCGGGCAGTTACTCCACAAAGCGAGTAATTGCGAGGGCTCCCATTTTGGGTTTTGGCGTCTCAGGCGCTGACGAGAGACGAAACCCGTCGGCCCTGGAGGCGAAGACTCGTCGGGGAGACATCACCCGGGGCCTTCAAGACCTGCTTCCTGGAAAGCGACTGACGGGGGATGCGGCCACTCTGGCCATGCCGGCAGAGCGGGTATTGCATCGAAACATCGAGATGCCCTTCTCGGACAGAGCCAACCTGGACAATGTCCTCCAATTCGAGTTGGAGAGTCACGTTCCGTTGTCTGCCGACGAGATGGGGTTTGACTATATCATTCAGCAGAAGGAGAAGAATCACTCTCTGCTTTATGTATCAGTAGTCCATGAGAAGGAGATCGACGACCTGCGGGAGCTGTTGGATTCGCTTCAATTGGACCCCAGGGTGGTCACGGACTCTGGAGTGGCGCTGGCTCGCCTGTACGACCTGATGGTGGAGAAGCCGGAGGGAACCGTCGCCTTTGTCGACATCGGTCACCGCAAGACCGTGGTCACCGGGGTCAAAAATGGTGCGTTGATGGCCAGCCGGACCACTCTCACGGGTGGATACGACCTCACACGGGGTCTCGCTGAACATTTCGATGAGAGCTTTGAAGAGGCTGAAGAGGAGAAGCACCGGGCCCATCTCTATCCCGCGGGTGACGGTACGGCGGTGGGGCGCATCCAGGAAGTGGCCGACGTCTTGCGGGAATCGCTGACGCCGCTGGTGCGGGATCTCCATCAGACCTTCCGGAAGTGGGAGGGTGTGGATCGCCTGTTCATCTTCGGAGGAACGGCTCGGCTGCTGGGCTTGGACCAACTGTTGCGGCAACATCTTGATGTGCCCGTGGTGCGCCTCTTTCCATCCATGCTGAAGGGTGGTCTGGACTCGGAAGAGGAAGGACTGCAGTACGTGTCGGCCATTGCCACGGGGTACACGGGACTTCGAGGTGGAGATGCCCAGCGGATCAACTTCCGTCGAGGCAAGTTCGCCTACGAAGGGGACTTCAAAGCCATTCAAGGACGCTTGGTATACTTGGCGGTGATGGCCATCTGGTTTGTCATCCTCCTGGGCGCTCCCCAGTTGTTGCGATACCGGTCGCTCCTGGATCAAAAGGAGACTTTGCGTTCTGAGTTAATGACCATCTCCTCCCAGATTCTCGACGAGGAGTTGGATGACCCCGACGAGATCCTGGCGCGCCTTGACACCATGCCTTCTGCAGAGGTTTGGTCCGTATTCCCGGACCTCACCGCACACGACATCTACTGGGAGGTCATGGACGTGGTGATGCGAATCGATGGGCAACCCACGGGTGAGACTCAGGTGACACCGATGCCGGCTCCTCTTGTTGAAGGGGTCGACGGGGCGAAGAAGGCGGAAGAGGAAGCCGAGGCCGCCGCGTTCCCCCAGGAGATCGTCACCCAGATCGTTCATCGCCTGGAGGTCAACTCCATTCGAATCGACGGGGCCAGTCGTTCTGCCGGAGGTGAGGGGGTTGTGGAGTTCACGGGGAACGCTTCCTCGGTGGCGACCATGGAATTGTTTTTGTCTCGCCTGAGCGACCATGTCTGTTTTCACAATGTCCAGCGAACGAAGCAGGAGATCCTGAAGGCTACACCGGGAAAGGAAGGCTGGTGGCGTTTCACTGTGGAATTCACGGTTTCCTGCCCAAAGAACAGCCGAGACAAGAAGGAAGAGGACGAGAGTGTGGAGACTCCGGCGGCCGGGGCTCCTACCGAAGAAGATGCCGAGAAGGAAGGGGTGGAGTCCCAGGCTCCGGAATCGGAAAAGGCCCCCCTCGAAGCTCCCCAGAAGGGAACGGCGCCGGTGGAACCGATGAAGAAGGAGCCCGCCCCGAAGGCCGGGATCACATTGAATCGGAAGGGGGCTCGACCCCTGGACGTTCGCAAGCCCACGATTCGCAGCAAGCCTCAGCCGAAGGTTCCCAAGACGTTTCCAGCGCGTGGTCCAACGGGACTGCGAGAGGAAACCGGGACGGTGGAGAAGGGAATTCCGGATCCTGCTCTACGTGATTCGGACCGGGGGGTTGAGCCTGAAGAGAAGGGCGC
>CALFHQ010000429.1 GCA_937876385.1 uncultured Pseudomonadota bacterium | reverse complement strand
TTCAAGGCTGGGGTCAAGTCGATAGCGGTTTGCTTGAATTCGTTGTCGGCCTTTACCAGGTGCTGTCCCTTGTCCTGGGCAATCTTGAACCCGGCCATGGGATCTTCTTCGTTTTCGTAGGAGTACTGGCGCATGGAGTTGGCAGCCTCATTGAGGTTCTTCGGGGTAATGGTCGCCATCCGAATGCGGGCCTTGGTGATGTTCAAATGGGCGATGGAGATGTCGTGCCCCTGACGGCGCTCGATGACTCCGAGGTCGGTTCGAGCCAGGGCCAGTGAGGGGGTAGCGTTGCGGTACGTCACGGATTCCTTTCGCCCCTCCTTGTTCGTTTGACCGTGCACATCCACAAAGCCCTTCCCCACGGCAACCTTGTAGGTGGACGCCGGCTTGAAGTCTCCAGAGAGAACCACACTGTTTCCGTAAGTACGAATCCGCATCCCTTTGACCTCGGGAGAGACGGTGATGAGGGAATCGAACTTCTTAGCAACCAGAGTGTTGTTGAACTCTATCCGCACGGGGGCACCGGGATAGCACATGTCATACCCGTAGCCACACGAGATTTCGTTGATTACCAGCGGGTCGTAGGTTCTGAAGACAAACTGTTGCTTCTCCCCGGCCGGCAGCGGTCCCTCTTCGCACTGAAACTCGTCGTCGAGGACGAACCGGTAGTCGGTGCCCGGGGTCAGCTTCTCGAGGGGCATCAGGACCACGGTGCGGCTCTCCTGGATTTCCAGCTCACGCTTGCGCAATACGTCGGTGGTCTGGGCTGAGAGTGGCTCCTCAATTTCCACGGCCTTGATGGCGACCTTTCCGCCATCGAGAGTTCTCAAAGAGAGGTCTTGGAGGACTTTGGGGATGGAAACCGAGGCGTTGAACTGGACAGTGATTCGAGGGTCGAGAACGACTCCCAACTGGCCGTCAAAGGGGGAGATGGAGACGATTTTCGGGCGGGGAGTCTCAAAGGTCCAGGACAACTCCTTGTCCAGGATGGCGCCGTTGGCGCTCTTGGTTCCTGCGGGAACGGTAGCGGTGTATGCCGTGGCATAGGGCAAGCGGTTGGTGGGTTCAAAGGCGACGGTGTCGGTGCCGAACCAGACAAAACGTCCCTCGGGCAAAGGTGCTACCTTTAAGGGAGCGTCCATGGCGTCGAGGTCCTGGATGCCTGCCAGAGGAATCATGGGTTGGTTGAACGTTGCGGTGACGGCACCCACCAGTCCCACGGCTTCGTCGGGTTTGTGGCGAATGACCTCAAGAGGCGGAATAACAACGGCCGGTGGAGGGGGAACATCTTCCATTACCGGGAAGGGGTCGACCACTTCCCCGGCACGGAGTGGCACCTCGGGTGCCAGGCGCAGCGTGTCACTTCGGGGGTCTGAGTCAGGCAAATTGGCCTTTTCGGGTCCCGCAAGTGTAGCGAAGGGGTCGCTCCCCTCGGGGAAAGGCACAACCTGGTCGGGAGCATCCTTCCCTTCCACTGGCGCTTTCTTGCCGAAGTCGGCTTCCACTCCAGGCCCTTCCATGGGGGTCGGGTCGAAGGGAGGCTCTGGAGTTGCGGCCACTTCCTCCGGTATCGCAGTAGAGTCCTCCGCCAAGTCGGGGGTCGAGATGTCGTCTTGGGAGACGACATCGGGGGACTCCAGCCGGATCTCTTCAGGGGGATTGGCAGGAGGCTTCGGGATGGAGGCAGCATCCACAGACGGACCTTTCTTCGTTCCCATGTCCTGTGCTGGGGGTGCTGTCTGGACGCATCCTGTCAGAGCCACTGCGAAGATCATCGTGGTTAGCCAATTTCGAACCAAATTCATGCCCATCCTCCTGCCATCTCGGCCGGTTCAATCCATCAGGGAGTAACAATCACTCGGGTGGTTTCCGTTCGACCAAAGGTCTCCGGCTCGTACATCTCTTCGGCCCGGGTGGGAGGCACGACAAAGTCCCCCACAGCAGTGGCCCGTGCGATGTAGGAGTAGGCGTAGACCCCTCCGTACATGCGGTCCATGAAGAGCTGCACTCTGTCGTCTCGTCGTTCCTCGAAGTCCCAGGGATTCCACCACCACCACGGTCGTCCGAAGGTCGGATAGTGGTTCTGTCCCCCCTGGCCGGTGATGCTCCTGGCGGAAGTCTGGAAGCCTTCGTTTACGGCTTCAAAACCCGCCGGCATGGGGTCCACGACGGCGACGTAGTACCGTCTGTCGGGGGCGATGATGCGTAGATTCACTTTCACGTAGGTTCCGGCCTTCACCGTCCAGGTTCCGTCCTTTGAGCGGGAGACGTTGTCGGCTCCGTCCACGGGGCTGTATGTTCGCTCCACGGAGAATCCGCGCTCCATCTTCTCCAGTTTCAGGTCTGAGGGTGCGTATCGCAGTCCCAACCGATAGTAGAGGCGCCCGGGTCCCTTCTTCGACAGGATGAGTTTGCCGGAAGCCTGCTCCAGGACCTTCTTCATGGGAACTCTCGATTTCACGATGTCCATGGAGCGCCCCTTGAAGGCCCAACCCAGCACGGGCACCTTGTCAAACCACAGGGAGGCGATGAAGTCGGGGGGATCGGATTCGAACTTCTCATAGTACTTGCCCAATGCCAGGAGGGCATATGCGTTTGCCTGAGTGGTTGACCAGCGCCCGTTGACACGACCTCGAATCAGCCCTCGGACAATCTTTGGAATCATCGAGTTCTGGGGGTCCACTTCAATCAGGGTCCCTAGAACAATGGCGTCGGTTCGCTCCTCCGAGTGCATCATCAGTCGAAGAGATTCTCGCTTTCCTTCGGCGAAGTGGATGGCAGAGGCCGTCTCCACCGATGCGTTGAAGAGAATCCGAAGAAGATTCGTCTTCCAGGCCTCCAAACCTTTCACCCGATGGATGGCTTCCAGCAGCCAGGCTTTGGCAAAGAGGGACATCACGTCCACCCGTTTGCCGCGCTGCTTGACCCCATTGGTAGCCAGGTCGTAGAGGCGTTTGATGTGCCCCTTTGGGTTGTGCCCCATGCGCACCAGGGCGAGGACCGCCATGGTCTGGCTTCCGTACGCCGTTTTCTCCCATTCGTAGGGAGCGTCGAGTCTCTGCTCCAGGAATTGTGCGAGGCGGCTCATCACGTAGTCTGAGACTTCGTACCCCTTCTCTTTAGCGGCCACGAGGGTCACTGCGACGTAAGCGCTGAGATAGAGGTAGCTTTGAGGGGAGCCACTCCAGAAACCGAACCCACCGTCCCCTCGTTGGCGGGTAAAGAGAGTTTTCAACCCCGCGTCCACCATGGTTCGGGCTTTGGCCGGGGAGTCCATTCCTCCAATTCCGAAATCAGCCAGAATGGGTTCCAGTGCAAGAATGGGGAGGATCCGACTGCACAACTGCTCGGTACATTCATAGGGATACTCGAAGACGTACTTCATGGCATCTTGGAGACCGGTGAGGGCGGTGGACGACAAAGAGACGTCGAGTCCTCCGAACTGAGGCAGCACGTTGGTGGGAGCTTCGATGGGCTGGCCAACTGCGTCGTCGCCCACCACCCCGTACGTGGCAAAGGCCTCGGCGGTGGCTGGAATGAGGACTGGAATCACCATGGAAGCAGCGTCCGTTTCCCGTCCTCGGGTCAACGCCACTCCACCAAACTGGAACACCGCGGGTCCCGGTGTCAAGGGATGCGCCTCGAACCAGACTTCTCGGGCTTCACCCTGGGGCACCGAGACCTTCTTTACGGCGTCACCCAGAATCTCCACGTTGTAAGCGGACAGCTTCACCAGCACATCGGTGTTGCGTCCGGTTTCATTGTTCACAACGACCGAGGCTCTAAACCGGTCTCCCAGGTTTGCGAACCTCGGCAGAGAGGGCCTCAGTACCAGCTTTCGCCGGGTCCTCACCTGGTCGTCGTCCATCCCGAATCTCTTTGCGGAGTCGGCCGCTACGGCGATGATGCGGAATTGGGTGAGGTTGTCGGGCATCTTCACCTTGACCACCACTTCACCGTCGGCTCCGGTGCGCAGGTCTCCGTCGTAAAACGCCGTGGATTCGAAGATCTCTCGCACACCGAACTGGGGCGCTTCATCGTCGCCGTCCCCCCCCCTTCTCGTGCTGGCCGACTTCTTGCGAGCCTTACCACTGGCCATCGCTGGAGACGGCGGGGGAATGGAGCCGTTCATGGAAGACCGTTGCACCATCATCTTCGCTTCTTCCCTGGCGCCGTTCTGGACAACGATGGTATCGATCTTGGGCTTTGGCTTGGGGCGCGGCAGGATCAGGGGGCGCAACGCCTCGATAACGGTTCCGGCGATCTTCCTGGGGTAGAACCACGTCAGAGGGTCAGGAGGGGAGTAACCGGTGAGCGCCAGCACCCCTTCATCCACCACCATCAAAGCGACAGTGGCGTCCACCGGCTTCCCGGTGTGATCCTTCGTAGTCACTTTGATGGTAACTTCTTCCCCTGGACCCACGGCGTTGCGGTCAGGTTTGGCCAGCACCTCGATTTTGCGATGATTCAAGTTCACGGGAAGATCCAGGGCGCCCCATGCAAACATCGGGCGACCGCTGTCCGTTTCGGTTTTCCCAGCCTCCTCCGTTCGCCCCCGCACGAGGGCGACGGTGATCACCAGGTTGGGCAATCGGTGGGCTTCGATGGGAACCTCAAACGTGTCAGTTCCGTTCTCCACTTTCAGGGGGAGCACAGACACGAGCCCCTCTCGAGAAATCATGGCGAACCCGGAGGCCTTGTCGAAGGGGGACCGAACCAGGATTCTAGCTTTGTCCCCGGGTTCGTACACTTTCTTGTCCAGCACCATCTCCACCTGGAGGTTCTCGGACTGTCGCCAGGAGGTTCGCCCCTTGCCGTAGGCATACAGATAAAGGGCGGCGTGGTTTGGACGCCCAGCCTTGTCCAAGGTCTCTGCCCGCACTTTGTAAGTCCCAGCCTTCTCCACCTTGAGACGGCAGGTACCCCCCT
>CALFHQ010000428.1 GCA_937876385.1 uncultured Pseudomonadota bacterium | reverse complement strand
CCAACGTCAGAACCATCCTCTCCGTTGGAGCTGAAGCTGATGTCGTCTAGAATGGCCAGGTAGAGCGGCTCCAAAGCCTCCACATCATCATATAGCAAGGTGTCACCAGGAGGAGTATCCATGCCGTCAGGCACCTGCGCATCGTCATTTTCCACTGCCGGTGAGGCAGGCTCACCCACCTCTTCGTCACCAGAAGCGGCACTCCCCATGACTGGGTTCCCCTTGTTGTTGAATCGCCACTGGAGAACCGAGCCGTCGAGGCCAACCGGTATCACAGCTACATGGTAACCGGCGGTCTCACCCGTCTCTGGATCGGGGATGTCCATCACCAGTTGATACAGGGTTTCGTTGTCAAGCAAAGGAGTGTAAGCCCCAATGGCCATTTTCCCCTCGAAATCGGGGGAGGTTAGCCCCAGGACAGCAGAACCGGTGGCCTTATCCAACTCAACCACCCTGAAACCGCTGGCAATCAGGCGTTTGGCAGTGGCGTATTCCGCCGGGACTTCCGAACGCTCAGGAACCTCCACAGTGGAGTGGTCCACCACCAGCAACCGATCTCCTGCCGGAATCACCCAGGGGCTTCCGGCACCCAGCTCTGCACGCCATTTGATGCTGTTGTCGCTCAAATCAACGGCCACCATGGTGGTGTGCCAGTCAATTTGGTTCTGGTCAAAATAGAATTCTGTTGAGGAGTCCGGGCGACGAATGGGGACATACAGCACCCCGTCGATGATGGCCGGAGAACGCGTATACGCTTCAGAGAACATCAACTGGACACTCAGGGTGTCGTCGCTGTCCACGGACAGAAGCTCAGTGGCTTCGAGGAGTTCACCCGAACTGCCATTGATAGACAGCAGGTCAACCACCATCTTCGATGTCAATTCTGGACCTTGAGGGTTGGCCTCCCAGTCGACATCCGAGTAGTCAACGTCGAAAACATTCGTAACAAGCCGAGCTCGGACGATGTAGACCTTTCCATCAAACACGACGGGGTCGAGCAAGTGCGGCGCCCCTCCCATCACGCCGTCCTCAGAGAGGTCGGTTTCGAACAGGACGGGGGAGTCAGAGTATCCCTCCAGCACGGGCCCCTGCAGGTCGTCAAGCTTCAGGGAATAGAGCTTCGGCGGCATCAAACTCATCATGTACGCCTTGTTGCCACTGACCACCGTCCCTGAAACCGTCCCGAAGGTGTTGGTCCAAGTGCTCAACCCGTACCACGATAGCTCGCCGCTGCATGCATTGAACGCAGAACCAGTAATGGGAAAAAAGAGGTTCTCGTCTACTTCGAAGATGGGCCCCACAGGGGTGGCGCCAAAGGCCATCACGTCCTCCGTGTCACCCTCGCCGGCGATACCGCCGATGAAGTCCCCACAGAAACCATCCTTGCTGCAGCCCACGGTATCGATGGACCCGTTGGCAGTGGAGACCCGGTAGAGGCCCGGGGTTCCATCAATCGTCATCGGGTATCCGAACACCGAGGCGACACCATTGAAGGTCGTGTAAAGAAATATGCTGTTGGCTATGACGGCCAAATTGGGTGTTGCGTCGGTGTCGCCGTTGAAGTCAACGACGAAGGCCTCTTCCAGTGTCTCCTGGTCCCAGGCATGGAGGTGAACTGTGTCGTCGCTGCTATTGGTGAGCACAAAGAGCTTACCCGAATGGATCAGAGGTTGAGCAGATGGCTCCTCCCCCGCAGGCAGCGCAATCCACCTGGGTTCTACTGTGTGAACCTCTTTCACCTCTTGCACGGTTCCGCTACCGCCAGTTGGCGCGACTTCTTCATCACCGGAATCCGAGCATCCAAACATCAACGCCACGGCAGCAATCAGCCACAATCTCTGGAACCACATCTGCATAAGTCATCTCCCCATCCGTGTAAGTTGACAGGTGCGCCTGACTGATGCCGGCACCACCCGTTCGAGTGGTAGATGGTAGGCAGAATCCGCGCTATGGCAAGTGTCTATCGCAGGTTTGTAATAATTCCAGGTGGAATCGGCCTGTCGGCCATGCGCCGGACCGAGGCCGGAAAGGTCGCCTAAGGCCTGTGCTCCATCTGGAGTCCTCGAAGGAAATACCTCAGCCCCTGGTCGTTGAGCTTGCGAAAGTGTTTGTGGGTGGGCTTGCGAAAGAAGGCGCTCAGCTCATGATTGCTTAGCTCGAATCCAGCCAGCTTCAATATCCGCAACATATCCTCGCCCCGCAGATTCAGAGCGATCTTGAGCTTTCTGGCGATGAGGTTGTTGTCCAGGCGATTCTCAGGAACGGGTAGGGGGCCCGGGAGCTTACCTCGCTTGTGAACGATGAACCCGTTAAGAAACGCAGCCAAATCCCGGTCGACCATTGGTTCATAAAGAGGGTCTTCTTCCCGGGCAAGCCAGTGAGCGACCTGATCTCGAGTCACCTCATGTTCCACCGCGGCAAACACAGCCACCATCACGTCGTCACTGTAGTCAAACATGTAGCGAATACGGCTCAAAACGTCGTTAGGGGTCATCAGTTATCCTCGAGAGTTCCGTTGGCCGGGTGGGCTTCATCACCATCGTTCTCACAGACGGCCAGGACTATACAGGACAACATGAAGAGAAGCAAACCACCCCCACCTTTCGTCAAAACGGCCATTCAAATGTGGCATTCGACAGTGCATATTGGAGTGAAGGGGAGCTTGCCCTCCCTCAACAAACCAGAGGAGAGTCACATGAATAAGTTCGACTACTACAATCCCACTCGCATTCTATTTGGAAAGGATCGCCTCGGTGAACTCGACAAGGTCGTTCCCGCCAACGCCAGGGTGCTCATCATATATGGCGGCGGAAGCGTCAAGAAGTATGGCACTCTGAGCAAAGTGCAGGAGAGCCTCGGCGACCGGGTGGTGTTCGAATTCGGAGGCGTTGAGCCCAATCCACGGTTTGAGACACTGATGAAGGCCGTTGCCATCGCCAAAGAGGAGGCCGTGGACTTCCTCTTGGCCGTCGGCGGAGGCTCGGTTCTCGACGGCACGAAGTTCGTGGCCATTGCCTCAAAGTATGAGGGCGAAGATGCCGCCGAACTTCTGAAATACGGTTTTGCAGGGCCGCCAGTGGAAGAAGCCTTGCCCATCGGGACCGTCCTGACACTGCCTGCAACCGGCTCCGAGATGAATTCAGGCGCAGTTATCAGCTACGAGAAAGCAAAGTGGCCCATCCTACACCCCCTTACGTTTCCTCAGTTCTCTTTCCTCGACCCTGAACTGACCATGACTCTGCCCAAAGCGCAGGTTGCCAACGGTATCGTGGACGCCTTCATACACGTCGTCGAACAGTACGTCACGGTTCCCGTCGACGCGAGATTCGTGGACCGCACCGCAGAAGGCATCCTTCAGACGCTCATAGAAGTCGGGCCAAAGACTCTCGCCGATCCTGACAACTACGCCGCTCGTGCCAATATGATGTGGTGCGCGACCATGGCCCTCAACGGTTTGATAGCAACGGGTGTACCGCAGGATTGGACTACTCACATGATCGGACACGAGCTCACGGCGATGTTCGGCATCGATCATGGCAAGACTCTGGCCATCATTCAGCCGGCGGTGTGGAAGGTGCGCAAGGAAATGAAGCGCGCAAAACTGCTGCAATATGCCGAGCGGGTGTGGGGCATTACCGAGGGCTCCGAAGACCAACGAATCGACCAGGGAATCGAACGTACCACCGCATTCTTCGAAGAGTTGGGAGTCGCAACGCACCTCCAATCTTATGGCATTTCCGCATCGCAAATCGACGCCATCGTTTCGCAGCTTGAGAAGCACGGCATGACTGCCTTGTCCGAGAGCCACGATGTAACTCTGGAAGTGAGCCGCGAGATTCTCCTGCAAGCGATGTGAGCTGTATTGACGGCGACTGACCATACCGAGCCAACCAAGGCCGTCCTACGGTCGATACCATTCGTGCATGGCACGCTGTATCCTATCACCAGAGGGATTTCTCTCTAGACTGCATTGCTCCATCTTGTCGTTGCGTTCTCTACCGGGTGATGGGGGTAGGGGAGGGGGATGCGGCGACGCCCAAAGTCAGGAGGCAACTGAGGCATCAGCCCAGTGTGTTCCATGCGAACCAACCTGTTGACCACCGACCGTGCAAATGAGCAGTGACTATTCTCCCGCAGATCGAGCAACTTCAAGAAGTCGCTGATTTCCAGGGACCACTACATTCACGCACATCAAGTCACACGTTGGCGAACACCGGCGCTCCGGGGTGACCGGGAATCTGAAAAGCTGGGCTATGCTCGATTTCGGCCTGCTGCCACTCTTCATAGGTCATTTTCCCGTTCTCGATACGCGCCGCGGAAATCTTGAGTTCCTGAGCTCGGTCGAGATTCCCAGCCTTCGCCTCGCTGGCTGCTATCTGAAGTACTTCCGCTGCACCGGGATCGTCGACCACGTAAGTCATCATTCCAACGACGATTGTCATGGGGGGGCCTCCTTAGTTGACCATTCCGAAAACTCTACCGCAATCAGGGTAACTTGATTTGACGAGCCGTCAAAAAACTGGATCGAAGACGGCGGCCGCACATAGACCCGTGCGGCATGGGAAAAGAAAATCAGACAAGCTCGAACCGCAGATTCCGTGGGCCGGACTCCACATTGGTTCCTGGAGGGATATATCCATTCTGGACAGCCAACTCGCAAATGAGAAACTGTTGACCCTTGTCATCGATAGTCCAGATGCCACAGGAGGAATACTGGCCTCCTACCGCGGCCATCATGTGTTTGTGTTCGTGAACAACTCCGACGGGACTCATGTTCAGGGACTTCCATAAGGCAGCGAACAGAACGCTGCGACTGTCACAGTCTCCCCAGCCGTAGCTGAGAGTCTCCGCAGGGATCAGCAATTCGGTCGTTATCCGCCCGTCCTCGGGACGGACACCAGGAGGAATGCGATACTCCAAAGCCTGAACGAAGGACACCAGGAAGCCCAGCCAACGTTTTGGATCATGTCTGAAGGAGCGACCGAGCTCTCCCAGTTGTGCGGCGACTTCGGCAACATCCAACATGCCCTGCTTCACCAGCTTTGGGTGGTCTGGATACAAACTACCGTCTTCCAACCGGAACCCATGGTCATGGTAGAAGCGGAGTTTCTCTTCCTCCAGCCGTTTGCTGACGCGAGCACCGATGATTTCGTGGGGAAAGGGCGAGGGTCCAGACATTTGATAGGATATTCCCTCGCCGTCGCTGGCGCTCTCTCCAGGGGTCACCGTGCAGCCCGGATAGTCCACGCTGATCTCATCGGAAATGCGACGAAGGGCATCCAGTTGGTGGAGCCGCAACTCCTCCGCCGTATACCCGAATCGCTCCTGGGAGCGCCGAACCACTTCATCAGGGATCTGGAACGACAGCGACCACTTCTTTCCAGTAAAGTCCTGCCACTCGTGACGTCGGCCTTCCCGCTCACCAGAGGATCCCTCCAAAGCTGGCTCGGGCATGGGAGGTTCCTCGGGAGGAGGGGAGGGGGTCTGTGACCGTTCGCCGAATGGAACATTCCACTCACTGGGCACCGGTTCCTTGCCAGTGCAATCAGGAGCGGGGGATGTTTCCAGCGCCAGAGCGGGAGCATCTGGCTGCCACCTCGTCTCTGCAAGGAACTCCCCGAGTGCGTTGAGACGGAACAACATCCCACGGCTGTCATCTCGGGCGATCTTCTTCTGCCCCTGCTCGTTTCTGACCAACCGATTTCCTGACAACGTGAACGGGGCGTCGTCGGCCAGACTGTCTTCCATGCGGCGAACAACATGCTTCAGAATTGAAGCTCCCTGTGCGGGCATCCCGGCCAGCGTTGAGATGAACAGGGTGGTCTCCTCCGGTAGCTTCCCGAACCCTGGTGCGGCCTGCACCTCCGTTGCTGCCTGCAGCACATTGCTCCACAGTTCGGGGGAACTCTTCGAAGTCTCTTCGAGGACGACCTCTATGGGGGCAGATCCGCCACGGCTCAACTCGACCCGGATTGCTGCAATGGCTGTCTTGCAAGCTCGATCCAGTCGATGCATGGCGGCCGCCGTCCGGACCTTACCCTGGATGGGTTCGGAGAATTCCCTGCAGCGGCCTTCTGCAGTTTTCATTTGAGAATCCAAGCGTTGAGACTGTTTCCCGCCGCGCAGTGTCAGTTGCCACAAGCGTGGCAGAGACCCTTCTTGTGCAATTTCGTGCATACCGTCGAGCAGAATCCTACGACTGGCAAAGGACATGTCCCCAGCTTCAAGATCCGCTACTACCTGCGAAGGATCCACATTCAGTTGACCGGATTGGACGGCCTCCCGCAGGGTGTCGAAAGCCTGCCGGATGGACGGCCTGCCCAGCACCGACCGAGCGAGGAAACACCCACGCTGGGTCAGCATCTCCGAATGAACGAGTCCCAGGGCCGTCCCGGTTCTGCCATAGACCTCTTCCAAGACCAATCTGCCGGTATCTGTCAGGGGCGGAATCGCCTCCAGCAAATACGGGGGGCCTTCGGGAGTATAGAACTGCAACCGGTCGGCTCCCAATGGCGAGGGCAGGGATTGTCTTTCACTTCCAGTTGCCATGCCTCGACGCGCCAGGACGATGCACGCCATGATGAGCTTCTCCATAGCGAGTCTTTCGTCCGAATCCGGCGCAAAGGCGAGGAGGGCACAGTGAAGCGTCAGGTACCACGGGGTATCGCCGCTCTCGTGGAAGTTCGGAAGAAGCCACTGTCCAATGATGCTCTCCGCATCCGAGAATCCCATCGGGTCCTGGACTCCTTTGCGGGCCTTCAGTCCTTTCTCACGTTTGAATTGCCACAACTCGAGATCAGGTTCAAAGGACTCCTTGCCCAAGAGTCGAAGAATGAATTCGCGGGTCTCTGTCGGAAAAAGGCGCTCAGCGTCGACATCTTCCATTTTGCAGCGGGTTCGGAATGCCTCGAAGGGGTCTTCCTGCGCGTCGAATGCCCAATTGCAGAGTCGCAGGGCCTGCTCCAGCCATTCACGCATGAAATCGCCCTGAAGGAGCCTCTCATGCAACAGCCTGGCATATCCTAAGGAGCCTTCCATACGGTCGACGATGGCGATATAGGCGGCTCCAAAGTCTCCGTTTTCCTCATCGGCCCCCCTGTCCACCCCCCTCTCAAGTCTCATTGGAAACGAATCAGTCGCTGCAATCCACCCTTCGTCAGTTCCATTGTCTCCAACGCCATAGCAAATATGCAGGTCCTCTCTGTCAACGTGAAGGACCATGGGAAGAACCTGTCTCAAGAGGAGCGCGGTTCCCAACAGGATGGGGCGAACAATCTCTTCGGCTTCGGCCCAATCTCCAAGCACTCGTTCGTCAAAGGTCAACACAAGTCCTTCGGTCGAGAAGCTCATGCGTTGCGGTTCGAAACGTTCCACTGAGGTGGCCTGCGACTGGCTCTTGTGGAACACCTGGGCTGCTTCGACATCCTCTCGATACTCGAGTTCACAAAACGCAATGCCGAAAGGACGTCCCCGGTCCAAAGTGTGCAGTTGACCGTTGACCGCCCCTCTGTCCAGTTCGAGGGGACGAATGGCCACGCTACGAAGGGGAGAGGTCCAACGGGGGAGGGGCATAGGCTCACAGAACCACTCATCGCGTTTCAATGCAGTTTGGTATCGAGGCGCCAGAATCTTCATCCGAACGCCACCAGCAGAGAAAACACGCCCCGGATAGAATACTCCCTTGCATCGGCACTTCTCGACTCGAGTCATCTCCTGGTGAGTCACTCGGTCGACGATGCGCACCAGTTGATGGTCATATCGATTGATAGCGATGGCATCTGACGCCCCCGCTCTTCTGGGGGCCCAAACGAACTCCTGATTTTGCAGAAGGGAGCGAACTCTCTCAAGATAGGGCAATGTAGTCTCGTGGAGTTGCCCATATCTCTTCAGGCGGCTGAGCATCTCTTCAAGCAAATCTCCTTCGAACATGTCCTCGAGGAACCGTAGACGCTGCCCTGGCGCAGGTCGCTCTTCCATGGCGCAGCCGAAGTGATAGGTGTTCATGGGACGATTTCGGCGTGGGATCACCCACTCCGGTTTGAACTTCTGGGTCATTTCCAGAATCAGGGCTTCCTGCTCCAGAGCGTATGTCCCCTCGTCTTCATCCTGACCCACTCGACAGGAAAACAGATCCGCCAGGTATCGGTCCACCGGCTCTGGTCCACAAAGGAGGAACGTCGAGTGCCGCCGCCGCCGTTCTTCCTTCAGTTCCTCTTCGCCAGCAGTTGACTCGTCTTCTTCTCCGGCATTGCCCCAGTCGCCATCGCCTCCTTCCGGAGCGATGCCCACATGGCGAGTGTCGGCGTCAAACCAACTCAGACTGCCGGGCGTCAGAGGAAACACGGTCGCCCTGGAGTATTCAGGCTCGCTCAAGGGCAGGAGCCTGCGGACCTGGAGCTTGTGATAGAAACGAATCGCTCTGTCCTCCATCGGGAGGACCCCCGACGGAAAACCGACGAAGGCAGTTGGCCATGACGTGTCGGAATCAAGAACTCCCGGGTCGTCGGGGAGGGTGGGAACTCCGGCGGCCTGGATGATGGAAGCTGCGGTGTATTCCTCGGACACCTCGGGTTCCGGAGCCTCATCGTAGCGGCCTCTGTGCAAAACGTAGCTGACGTGCTCTTGGGGGCATGGCGCATCATCTGCACTGTCAGGGATGTAGCGGAGGTGTACGGCGAGGGGGCCCAGCAGTTCCCGGACCAGATTCTCCTCGTCTTTCATAATGGGCATGACGGTTGTGAGACAGGTTGGATGATTGTCGAGACCCGCCAGCAACTCAGAGAAGCGGCGGAATAGGAATGAAGCATGTGCCAACTGTGGACCATTGAACAGGTGGACATCCTCAACAACGACCAGCCCCAGATTTCGCAGGAACGAGTGGAGCAGGTGCTGCTGCTCCGGGGGAAGCACTCTTCTATGCAGGAGCTCCGGGTCGCCGATGAGCAACTGAATCGGTCGGTCATCTTCGAGGCTTCTATCCACCCCGCCGGTTCCAACCGCACTCATGAGACTCCAGGCCCAGTCCTCCCGAGCTCGGATATCGTCAAAGAACACCCCCTGCTTGGCAGCTTCGAAGGGAGTAGCGCAAACGAAAAGCACCGTCTTCCCGTACTGGAGAATGGTCTCCACCGCAGCGGCGAAAGCGATGGTCGTCCTCCCAGAAGAGCCACCAGACGAAAGAACAATCGTAGAGCCTTGTTGGGACTCCAGACCTTCGATCACAAGGTCCATGGTCCGTTGCTGGTGGGCATAGATTTCGAACTCCGTTCCATGACTCTTGTGCCCATACTTGTTGAGCCAACTCATCAGGAAGTTGAAATAGGATGCCTTCTGCAAGGAGCGCAGAGTCTTTCGATTTGCCGTCTTCTGTTCCAGTAAACCATCACCTCTTCCCAACGACGGGAGCAACTCAGCCACATTCTCGATTCTCAACATGCGAGTATCTTCGGTCGTGTCCGAAGCCACTCGTTCCAGTCGGTCCGACCTATTGGGCGCTGGAGCAACTTCCAAAGGGGCTCCCGGCCCCGAGGCCATCGCCTTGAGGCTCGCACCTTGCGAGCGAGGCATTGGAGCACTTACCTCATACGCTCCGTGTTCTCTGAGCGCCTGGAGGATCTCGTATTCCTCCACAACATTTCGGTCG
>CALFHQ010000427.1 GCA_937876385.1 uncultured Pseudomonadota bacterium | reverse complement strand
CTGGGACGCCGCAAAGCAGGCATCGGTAGCGCCATCGACTCCGATCATGGTGGCGTTGTCCCCGTTCTCATCGTAGAACTCGTGGCGCTGAAGGTACATGCCATCGTAAAGCTGGTCCGACATGCCGTGGGCCGCCATTCCCATGAGGAAAGCGATGTGCTGCTGGGCTTCCTGCGACCATGGGGGCTCAAAGTTGCTGCGGATCCAGTCCAGGTAGGCGATATGGAACGGCTCCCAATGGCTGATCTCGCCGTAGCCGTCTCCGACTGCATAGCCCCCGTCGGGGTACATCGCACCATTTCGAATGATGGAGAGAAGATCCGGGTTGGAGAGGAGTTCCTTGAGTTCCCCATCCTCCAGATAGTTCAAAGCGTCGGTGGCCATCCAGAGGTGTGAGTAGTTCCCGTTGGCGAAAGAGTCGCTGGGGGAATGGAAGGCAAGCAGCGCCACGACCATCAACTGAAACAGCGCAATTCTTCGTCTCACATTGGCCTCCGGAGGTCGAAACGTCACACGGAAAGTGCCTGCATAGTGTGGACTGATGCCCCTCCGATTTCAAGTTCAACACCGGTTCGCAAAGAGTCCAACAGGCGATGCCGGGAGTTCGGTTGGACCGGAATTCTATTTCCGGACTTGAAATGTCCTCAATTGAGACTAGCTTTTTCTGTGTGTGAGGAGGGGTACTTCTGTCCCCCTCCATTTTGCTAGCGGTGCTGCAAGAAACTGGAGGGAAACAGCATGAGCAATCTGCTTGAAATATCGAATCTTCACGCCGGGGTGGAAGGGAAGGAAATCCTGAAGGGGCTCAACCTGTCCATACCCGAAGGGGAAGTGCACGTCATCATGGGGCCCAACGGCTCGGGGAAGAGTACGTTGGCCAACGTCATCATGGGCCACCCCGCCTACGAGGTGGCAAGCGGGCACATCGAATTCGGTGGAGAGGATCTCCTGGATCTGGCCACCGATGAGCGGGCAAGAGTTGGAGTCTTTTTGTCCTTCCAGTCTCCCACGGCGTTGCCCGGCATCTCTTTGCTGCAACTGCTTCGGAAAGCGACAACGATGGTGTTGGGAGATGAGGCCCCGGACACGGCCATGGAGATGATGACGGAGGTCAACGAGGCCCGGGAATTGACGGGGTTGCCGGAGCATCTGCTGACTCGGTCGGCGAACGACGGTTTCTCCGGCGGGGAGAAGAAGAAAGGAGAGATCATCCAGATGGCGATGCTGAAGCCAAAGCTGGTTATCCTGGACGAAATCGACTCGGGGCTCGATATTGACGCAGTCAAAGCAGTATCCCGGGGAATCAACGCTCTTCGTGAGCAGGGTCGCTCTTTTCTCATCATCACGCACTACCAGCGAATCTTGAACTATGTGAAGCCCGATCGGGTTCATGTGGTCAGCGACGGTCAGATCATCCGCTCGGGGGACCACACTCTCGCTCACGAATTGGAGGAGGTCGGCTACGAACAAGTGGAGGTCGCCCGATGAGTGAGAAATTCGAAGTCACAAATGATTACAAGTTTGGGTTCAAGACCCCCGAGCATTACCATTTCAAGGGGGGAGTTGGACTCACGAAGGAGGTGGTAGAGGAGATCTCCCGGATGAAGGAAGAACCTCAGTGGATGCTGGAATTTCGCCTCCGCGCCCTGGAAGTCTTCCAATCCAAGCCGATGCCTCAGTGGGGTCTTGACTTGTCGCAGATTGAGTTCGACAAGATTCACTACTACGTCCGGGCCACGGACCGAACCAACGACTCCTGGGACGATGTTCCTCAGGACATCCGAGACACCTTCGACAAGTTGGGCATTCCCGAAGCCGAGCGGAAATTCCTGGCCGGGATGGGAGCGCAATTCGAATCCGAGGTGGTCTACCACAACTTAAAGGAAAAGTGGACAGAGCTGGGAGTGGTGTTTCTGGACACCGATACGGCCTTGAAGAAGTACCCAGAGATGTTTCGCAAGTACTTTGCAACCATCGTTCCCCCGGAAGACAACAAGTTTGCGGCGCTGAACTCAGCTGTCTGGAGTGGGGGAACCTTCATCTACGTCCCCCCGGGAGTGAAGGTGGACATCCCTTTGCAGGCATACTTCCGAATTAACGCCGAATCCATGGGACAGTTTGAGCGAACCCTCATCGTAGCGGACGAAGGGGCCGACATTCACTATGTCGAGGGGTGCACGGCACCCATCTATGCCAAACACTCGCTTCATGCTGCCGTGGTCGAGATTGTGGCCTTGAAGGGGGCTCGAATCCAGTACACCACGGTGCAGAACTGGTCCTCCAACGTGTACAACCTGGTCACGAAGCGGGCAGTGGCCCACGAAGACGCCACGATGATCTGGGTGGACGGCAACCTGGGAAGCTACAAGACCATGAAGTACCCGTCGGTGTACATGGTTGGAAAGGGGGCTCGAGCAGACATCTTGTCCCTGGCTCTTGCGAGCACAAATCAGGAGCAGGATGCAGGCGGAAAGGTCATTCACGCTGCCCCGAACACGACGTCCACGATTACTTCGAAGTCGGTGAGCTTGAACGGCGGGCGGGCTTCGTATCGAGGGCTCGTCAAGATTCACAAGAACGCCACCGGTTCGAAAACCAACGTCCAGTGCGATGCGCTGATTCTGGATGACCACAGCATCTCGGACACCTATCCCTACATTGAGGTGGAGAATTCGGACAGCTATGTCGAACACGAAGCCAGCGTCAGCAAGGTCTCCGAAGAGCAACTCTTCTACCTGGCATCCAGAGGGATTCCCGAAGAGGAAGCGAGGTCCATGATTGTTTCGGGCTTCGTTGACGCCATCGTGCGAGAGCTTCCCATGGAATACGCGGTAGAGATGAATCGCCTCATTGAATTGCAGATGGAGGGCTCTGTCGGATGAACTACAACCTGCCTTCTACACAAGATGAACTGTGGCGCCGAACGCGTCCCGACCGCTTCGATCCCAATCAATCCATGACTTCCTCCGTGGTGGGCGATTTGCGCATTGATACATCCCCGTCAAAGGGAGTTCATGTCCTCCCATTGGCGGATGCAAGAGCCCATTTTCCCCTGCTCTTGAAGCAATCGTCAGTCCAGGAGATTCCGAACTTCGCTCGCCTCATCGAAGAGAGGGGCAACGAAGGTGTATTCGTCTTCGTGGAACCGGGCGCCGGGAATGGAGAGGAGGTTCGGATTCGGTTCGATCTCTCTTTGACTCAAGGGTCCCACGGCGCGTTGCGAAACTTCGTGGTGGTCTCTCCAGACACTCGGGTTCGGCTGGTAGAGACGGTCGAAGATCCGGGGGGAGAGCAGGCATTTGCTTCCACCCGCGTCCTGGTTGGACGAGGGGCCAAACTGGAGTATCTGCGGTCTTGGAACCTGAATCGCAAGGCCTATTGGCACTCGGGAATCCATCTGAACGAAGGGGCCACGGCCCAAGTGACGACCTTTGCCCGGGGTTCGGGTATTTCCAAGATTGAGGAGGTCGCTGAACTCGCTGGAGACGGCGCTGACTTGGACGAGCTGTTTGTGGATGAAGCCAAAGGGCGGTTCCACATTGACGCCGGCATGACGGTGCGTCATTTGGCCCCCAATACCCGCTCTCGACTCAAGGTCCGAGGGGTCGTTCGAGACAAGGGATACAGCCTCCATCACGGCAACATCAAGGTCATTCGAGAGGCTCCCGGGAGTGACACGTATTTCTCATCGAGGCACCTTCTGCTCAGCCGCAAAGGTCGAGCCGACGTCATCCCCAAACTGGAGATCGACATTGACGATGTGAAGGCCGGACACGGGGCAACAGTGGGTTCGGTGGACCCAGAGGCCATCTTCTACCTCATGTCACGAGGACTCACGAAGGAGGATTCGGAAGGGTTGTACGTGGAGGGATTCCTCACCGAATTGTTCCAACGATTCCCCGAAATGGAAGGTGAATCCAGGAGGGAGGGGTGAAATGTCTCGAGCCGACTTCCCCATCTTCAATGCACACCCTGAGCTGATCTATCTAGACAGCGCGGCTACAACGCAGAAGCCCCAGGCGGTGGTGGACGCACTGTCGAGTTTTTACTCGAAGTCCTATGCGACGGTGCATCGTGGAGTCTATCCCATGGGGGAACGTGCCACCGAACTGTACGAGGGAGCCCGCGCCTACGTGGCCGAATTCCTGGGTGCAAAGTCGGCAGATGAGGTTGTCTTTCTTCGCAACGCAACCGAGGCACTGAACCTCGTCGCTGAAGCTTGGGGGCGTCCGAATCTGGGACCGAAGGATCGCATCGTCACGACGATTATGGAGCACCATTCAAACTTCCTCCCCTGGCAGCGTCTGGCCAGACAGACGGGTGCGGAATTGGTCGTTTTGCCGGTCACTGGCAACGGACAGTTGGACATGGAAGCTGCCCGTCGAGAGCTTCAGGCCGGGGCATCCGTGTTGGCTGTGACTATGGTCTCCAACGTATTGGGAACCGTGAATCCCATCGCCTGCCTGGCCGCAATGGCCCACGCACAAGGCGCTGTGGTGGTTGTAGACGGCGCTCAAGCCGTGGCACATCGTCCAGTGAATGTCACCCAAATGGAGGCGGACTTCTTCGTCTTCTCCGGGCACAAGGCTTACGCTCCCACGGGCATTGGCGTCCTCTGGGGGCGGTCGGAACTTCTCGCACAAATGGAGCCCTTTCTGGTGGGTGGAGAGATGGTGAATTCGGTCTCTCTCAAGAAGACAACCTTCCTTGATCCGCCTCATCGGTTCGAGGCTGGAACTCCGGCCGTGGCCGAAGCCATCGCGCTGAAGGGTGCCTTGGAGTACATCAAGAATATCGGTTTTGATTCAATTCTGGGACAAGAGGCGGCTCTTTTGGAGCTTCTACTGACTGGCCTGGGGCAGATTCCGGGCGTTTCAATTCTTGGACCAGAGGGGCATTTGAGGGAGGGACTCGTCTCGTTTCTCATGGACGGGGTGCATCCCCACGACATCTCCGGCTTCCTGGGAGAGAAGGGCATCGCGGTTCGGGCAGGCTTCCATTGCGCTCAGCCGCTCCATGAGGCCCTGGGCATTCCAGCCACCGTCCGTGCGAGCATCGGCATTTACAACACAGAAGATGACGTGCGAACATTCCTTCGCGGTTTGGAAGACGCCCGAGCTCTGTTTACAGGGGAGAGACAATGGACGACATCTACCGCCAGCAGATAATGGATCATTACCAGCATCCTCGTCACCAAGGCGAACTTCAGAATCCCACGAGAAGAGAGCACGACTCCAACCCTCTGTGCGGGGACAGCATCTATCTGGACCTCAACATCGACGACGAAGGAACCGTCCAGGATTGTCGCTTCCACGGTGAGGGATGCTCGATTTCTCAAGCGGCCGCCGACATGCTTTGTCATGTGAGTCGAGGGAAGAGCATCAGTGATTTGGCAGCATTTGACAAAGACGACATGTTGAAACTGTTGGGGATTCCGTTGGGGCCGGTGCGCTTGAAATGTGGGCTGCTTGCATACAAGATACTGAAGGTCGCCTTGGTGAAACATGCCATGGGAACCGACGGTGTTGAACCCCACGACGGCCTTAAACCGCCCAGCCAGTAGGAGTCGATTCATCAAGCAGCGTGTCGCCCGTACCGACGAAATTCCCGTCGGCGCAACAAAGCAGGTCGATTTCGAAGGGGAGCTCGTCCTCCTGGTGAATGTGGACGGCGAGTACCTCGCCATCTCGGACCGATGCAGTCACGCCGACGCTTCCCTCTCTCAGGGGACTCGGGACGGCCACCACATTACTTGCCCACATCACGGTGCAAAGTTCGACCTTCGAACCGGAGAGGCTCTCACCCTGCCCGCCGTCGCTCCAGTAGAGTCCTTTGCCGTCTTGGTGGAGAATGGAGAGTTGTTCCTGGAGGAGAAAGAGTAGTCGGGGGGACGGAATAGAGAGGTTCTCAGTTGCAGGTTGTGTTCCAGCATTGAATGTAGATTCCCGACGGGGGCTGGTGGACGCAGCAGGAGTTGGAGCTTCCCGGACAACTGTAGCAGCAGTACCCCGGCTTGCTATCCGGGCAACTGACGACGGCCCCACCGGTGGGTTCCCAGCATTCAAGGCACTGCGAGCCGCAATGGTCGATGTCGTCGGGCAGATAGCAGCCGCCGCACTTCTCTTCGTACCCAGTGGCGTAGCATCCTCCGCACATCTTGTTGTACCCGAATTCGCAGGTGTAGCCGCATTGCCCGTCGGTGCAGGTGGGGTAGCCGTGGCTTGGAGCCCAACAGGACTGGCAACTGCTGCCACAGTGCGTGACATCCCCATTGGCGTGGCACTGGTCCCCGCAAGAGTGCGTATCGGGGGGTTCGCAACTTCCCCCGGGACAACCGATACTTTCCACATAGTCGACTTCCACCTGACGAGTTCGTTCGATGTATCCGTAGCCGGGGCAGACGGCGACATAGCGAAGGTGCTCGCCCACGGGGACAAGCTGTTCTCCAAAGTCTTCGAAGGGTGGAGTGATGTTGGCAACATGTTGGTATGTGCCCTTGAGGGAGACCCACTGCGTCCACGTGACGTCCTGAACACCGGCGAAGATGCGCAGTGGCGTATCCTGGTCGCACTGGTCAAAGATAATGGCACAATCGGAGCCACAGGTGGAATGAACCTCCCGGGCGACCACGCGTAGCGTGGATACGTACTGGACCTCTCCAAAATCGACCACCACACAACCTGAAGTATCCGCCACGCCGAATGCGCCGCCGAAACAAGTCGAGGGCAATCCGGCTCCAACGCCATCTTCAACCAGAACATCCTCTGGATTGCAGGAGTTGCATCCAGAAGAGGTAGCGGCAGTGTGTGCTGATACGGGCTGAGTCACTACTCCAGTTTCATCCACCTCCCCATCGCAGTTGTTGTCCAACCCATCCCAGCACAATTCGGGGGCATCCAGGTAGACGGTGTCATTGGCATCATCGCAATCGCTTCCACCCGAGGTCTCGTCAGCGAATCCGTCCCCATCTCCGTCCACTCCGTCGGCCCCATCGCAGTTGTTGTCTACGCCGTCCCCAACTGTGTCTGCAGCACCTGGATGAATGTCGGGATCGGAGTCAGCGCAGTCTTCTCCGCCGCTTTCCAGTGAGGCCACGCCGTCGCCATCGAGGTCGGTACCCGGATGTCCGTCGCAGTTGGTGTCCGCCGGGTCTTCCAGGAGGTCCAGCACCCCTGGATTCACCGAGGTCGAGAGGTCGTAGCAGTCCGTTCCACCAGACTCGACGCTGGCGTACCCGTCTCCATCGGCATCGACACCATCCACTCCATCACAGTTGGCGTCCACGTCGTCGTTGCCGGGGTCGTCCGCTCCGGGATGAATGGCCGAATTGGAATCATCGCAATCGACTGAGGCAGCAAACCCGTCACCGTCGTTGTCCACTCCGTCCACGCCATCGCAGTTGGAATCCACCCCATCTCCGGGTTCATCCACTGCCCCAGGATGAATCAGCGAATTGCCGTCATCACAATCATCACCGCCTTGGCTCTCCGCCAGATGACCGTCCTGGTCCAAGTCGATGCCATCCACCCCATCGCAGTTGGAATCCAGGGAATCGCCCACCATGTCGGCCGCTCCTGGAAAGACGTTTTCATCCGAATCGTCGCAATCGGTTCCTCCAGATTCCGCCGAGGCGAATCCGTCCCCGTCAGAGTCCACTCCGTCCACCAAATCGCAGTTGGAATCCACTCCGTCTCCAGCCTGGTCCACCCCTCCTGGGTGAACATCGGCACGCCCATCAGCGCAATCGGTTCCCCCTGACTGCGTGGAAGCAAATCCGTCGCCGTCGGCATCGATGCCGTCAACGCCGTCGCAGTTGTTGTCCAGGAGATCTCCCACGGCGTCTGGGGCATTGGGGGAGATTGAAACAGCGGCATCGTCGCAATCGGTTCCGCCAGACTGAGTCGACGCAACTCCATCTCCGTCCTCGTCGATCCCATCGACCCCGTCACAATTGGAATCCAGACCGTCTCCGGCCAGGTCCTCGGCACCGGGGTGAACCGTCTCGTCCATATCATTGCAATCATTGCCCCCGGACAGCGGGTGCAACGCTCCGTCTCCGTCCCCATCGATCCCATCTACTCCGTCGCAGTTGGAGTCCAAATCGTCCCCAACGGGGTCCAGAGCCAACGGATTGACATCCGGGTCCGTGTCGTCGCAATCAAGCCCTCCGGCGTTGACTCCGGGGAAGCCATCCGAGTCCCCGTCCACTCCGTCGACCCCATCGCAATTCGAGTCCACGTCGTCCCCCGGCAGATCCTCAGCCAGCGGGTGAATGGTCTCGACGTCGTCGTTGCAGTCGTCTCCCCCGGATTCTGCCGAAGGATAGCCGTCCTGGTCTTCGTCGGTTCCGTCAACGCCGTCGCAATTGTTGTCCACCGAGTCCCCAACGAAGTCGTCGGTTCCAGGATGGATGGCCGATGCCGTGTCGTCACAGTCGTCACCACCCGATTGGGCAGAAGGGTGCCCGTCCTGGTCGCTGTCCACCCCGTCGCTTCCATCGCAATCGGCGTCGACTTCATCTCCCACAGGGTCAGATGCCCCGGGGTTCACTGAGCCATTGGCGTCGTCACAGTCGTCACCACCTGAAGCGACAGAAGCGTATCCATCAAGATCGGCGTCCACCCCATCCATCCCGTCGCAGTTCTGGTCCTTCTTGTCTCCAAATTCGTCCAGGACACCGGGGTTTCCCGAGGTGCTGAGGTCGTTGCAATCGTCTCCTCCGCTTTCGAGAGAAGCATACCCGTCTCGATCGACATCCACGCCGTCCACTCCGTCGCAGTTCTCATCCAACTGATTCCCGGCAGAATCCGGAGCCTTCGGGTTGACGGCCGCATCTCCGTCGTTGCAATCGTCTCCCCCAGAGGTTCGGGATGCAAAGCCGTCCTGGTCGAAGTCCACGCCATCCACGCCATCACAATTCGAGTCGATGCCGTCTCCAAAGAGATCCTCGGCGCCGGGGTGAATCAGCTTGTCAGTGTCATCGCAGTCTTGGCCCTTGCTGTTCTTGGAAGCAAAGCCATCCCCATCACCGTCCATGCCGTCCACACCGTCACAGTTCTCATCAATGCCGTTTCCCTGGTAGTCGAATTCGCTCCCACACTGGGATGTGGGTTCCTCATCAGACGAGCCGCATCCGGCCAACGAAAGAAGCAACACCGCCATCACGGAGACAGTCAAGAAACGGGGCTTGCCCCTCCCACCCAGTCGGCGCATGGCTTGGAGTCCCAACAGAAGAAGCGCCAGCAGCAGGCCCAAAGCGGGGGATGACTGGCCTTCGGAGGCAAATTGGCATCCGCTGGTTCCACTGCCACCGCCAGAAGTTTCGGGAGGATTCGCTGGATGAGTGGTCACATCCGCCTGAAACTCCACATCGGGCCAGGGGGTGAGGGGAGCCTCTGAGGAGACCCCATCCACCGCGCCATCGCAGTCGTTGTCAAGACCGTCCTCCACCTCTTCGCGGGTGGGGCACACAGAAGCGGTGTGGTCGTTGCAATCCCCGGAACAGACGGTGAAGCCGTCACCGTCGGAGTCCACGGGGTCGTCGACGGTTCCGTCGCAGTCGTTGTCTTTTCCGTCGCAGATTTCCAAGGCACCCGGGAAGACTGTGGGATCTTCGTCGTCGCAATCCCCGCTGCAACGGCT
>CALFHQ010000426.1 GCA_937876385.1 uncultured Pseudomonadota bacterium | reverse complement strand
ACATTGCACAGAGAAGTCCTGGGCGAACTGCCGCCCCCGAACGCCGCGCTCGCCATCGGTTGACGCCGAAGGGAGGAGGAACGGAGAAAGGAACTCAGCGACACAACCGAATGCCCCGATCGGCGGCAGAACGCGTTGGGCCCAACCTTCGTCGTACCCTGGACGTCAGTCGGAAAGCCGAGTCCACGAAGCTGCCGCCACGGAACACCTTGACGACTCCTGCCAGCGGGCCCTCGGCTGTGGACGGCGCGCCGGGCCGGTACGGCTGGTACCAATCCACCACCCACTCACTGACGTTTCCGACCAGGTCGCACACCCCTTGCTTCGAAGTGCCTTCGTCCCTCGAACATGGCGGCCAGAGCACCCCCTCGCCGCAGCCCGGACCCTCGTCATTCATTACAGCCCAGGCGCACGTTGGAGCGTCGTCGCCCCAGGGAAAACGGATGTCCTCGCCGCCACTGCGGGCAGCACACTCCCACTCCGCTTCGCTGCAGAGCCGGGCATCGGACCACTTCGCAAAGACTTGGGCCTGCTCCCAGTCCACGCATACCACCGGCAACTCAAGGCCGCGAAATGCTTCGGGCAGAACCCCGGCCCCCCAACGGCCTTCCAGAGGGACATGACACTTTCCATCGTCAAAATGGGGAACCGTGCAAGCCCCGGCCTCTACGCAAGCGGAGTATTGGCGCACCGTGACTTCCGTCGTGGCCATCTCGAACTCGGGCACCGTCATCTCGTGCACCGGTTTCGCATCATCTGCAGCGACCTCGGAACCCATTTGGAAGGTTGCTGCAGGGATGCGGACCCAGCCCGGACGTTGGGGAGCAGTCCCCTCCGACCGGGGCGAACTGGCGCAGCGGAATCCTGCGTAGAAAGGACGAAGGCCCCCATCTACCCAGCCGCGTTCCGAGGCCCGCAGGGCCACATCATAACCGCAGTCCCAGCTCCCACCTCGTATCACCCGAAATTCTGACGCTGTCCCGTTGATCGGGTTCTTCAAAGGACCCGTAGTGTAGAAGCCGGCGTCGTACCAGTCTGCTACCCACTCCCAGACGTTACCGCTCATGTCGCACAGGCCAAAGGGGCTGTTCCCAGCTTCCTTGGAACACACGGGCCAAGTGCCTTCCCGACCGCAGCCGTCCCCGTTCGTTTGGTCCCTCCAGATGGACAGGTCACAACTCACCGGCTCGTTCCCCCAAGGAAACTTCCGCCCGTCCCCTCCTCGTGCCGCCTTTTCCCACTCCGACTCCGAGGGAAGGCGTTTCCCGGCCCAGCGGCAGTAGGCGTCCGCCTGACTCCAATTCACGCAGTTCACCGGATGGCGGTCTCGCAACGTGTCGCCCCAGTTACAGCGTCCTGATGCGGAACGGTCCACCGGTGCCTCGCACTGCCCCGCCTCGACACAGCGCCGGAAATCGGCGACGGTCACTTCCGTCTTGTCGATCCAGTAATCGTCCTGGAGGACCTCCTGACTTGGTTTCTCGTCCTCGTCACAGGTCTGGTCAACATCGGCGTTGCAGCCCCTCAGGAATGCCCCGGCGGGGATCCGCACCATGCCGTCTTTTACCCCCGATTCTACAGATGGCTCCTCTGTTCCAGGCGCGTCCCCGGGGTGTAAGTCGGTCTGAGCCAATTGCCCCGTTCGAGGCGGGACGACTGCGGCGTTTGGAGGAGAAGGAATCGTTGCCGAGGGTTGGCAGGCGAGCATGAGGCTCAGCAACACAGGGATACCCAAAGACACGAGTCGCCTTGGTTTCATGATGTCTGTCTCCTTTGACGAGGTGGCCAGTTCACTCTACGCCCACTGGAGGAGAAAGGGAATCCCCACAGCCAGCCCAATGAACGACCCCAGAATTTCGGGAAAGAATTCACCATCGTGGTGCGCGAACCAACTGAAAGTAAAGCAAAAGAATGGGGTGGACTGTCGCCGGGTTCCGCCGCCATATCGCTCGTAGCGGGAAGGTGATATCTTGTTACATTCGAGGAGCGGGGCACCAAGGCTGACGTCCAACGCTTGTTCCACCCCACCTCCAACTTGGCGGCGATGATCTACTGCCGGCGTCACTGCAGCGAGCGAATGCTGCTGCCGAGGGGATTGCATGATGACCATGTTCTCAAGAGTTTTGCCCATCGTAGTCTTGACTCTTGTCTCCTGTTCACACGAGAGCAAGGGGCCGGGAGACACGTCAGATCTGGGCACGGCGATCGAGGTTGCTGACTGTGAAGAGGATGTGGAACTCGACGAAGAGGATGTGGAAGTCGACGGAACG
>CALFHQ010000425.1 GCA_937876385.1 uncultured Pseudomonadota bacterium | reverse complement strand
CCTGGACCCGGGGAAAGTGAGATTGCTCCACGAAGACGAGGACAACAAGTTCCTGTGGACTCGGTTGCGCACAGTGGGCAAGCGCCTCCTGGTGTTCGAACGCACCCCTCCCAATCCTTTAAGCCCCTACCCCAGCAAGGACATCCCCGTTGTGAGCCGAATCCTCTGGAGTAGCGTGGATTTTGATGGAACGGTTTCGCTGGAGGAGACCGGCGTCGAGGTGAACTTGGGAGGGGATTTTGCTGCTCCGCTGCCGGGGAGTGCGAACGGTTGCCTCGTGTATCGTCGTCCCAATGACCTGACTTTGCTTTGCTTTGAGGAGAAGGGAGGAACCCTGGTAAAAGACGAGTTCTCCCTGGAGGTCCCTTCTGGTGTGTTGTCCTACCTGGATTGGGTGGAAGAGCATGAAACCCCAGAGTCTCCCTTCGAATCGGGGAACTGGAGCATGGCGGTAAACGACGGATGGATTGCCATCGTCGTTGGCACCGGCTGCAGCGGATCCCCAAAACGAGTCTTGCACTACGCCCCTTACAACAATGCAACCAACGAAGTCGTCGGTGAGTGGAGCCAGCTTCGGTTGGATGACGTGGACCCCAGTTGCGATGTCAGTCACCAGGTGGTGTTGTGGAAGGACACCGTGGTTGTGGACGGGATGTCCGCTCGCCTTCCCTTGTCGGGGACGGCTGACTGGACTGTGGCTTCGAGGCTGCCGACCTATGAACGCATCCCCAAAGCCTGGGAGGTGGTTGATGACCTCTTCATTCAGGTGTCCATGGAGCTGTGGGAGAAGCACACTGTGTGGGTGAATCGTTTCTTGTGGTGAGGGCTACAGGATGCCGATGGTCGCCGTGAGAAGCAGGCCGTTCTGGATCTGCCATTCTTCAGAAACCAAAGGAAGCTGGAAGGCTTTGAACGTGTAATCGAGGGAGAAGTAGTCGTTGAGCTTCACCCCGAGGAGGAAGGCGAATTCCTTGTTCAACAGGTCGAATCCCTCCACGTTGGTGTCGGCGTTGTTGTAGAACGGATACATGAACTCCGCAGTCGCCGTGTAGTTGATGTACTGCTTGTAGACTCCTTCGGCTCGAAACTTCAATTCGGCACCAGCCTGGAAGGTGTCTTGGACATTCTTCAACTCCAGTTCCGGTGTGGTGTCATCGTCGGCAATGACGTAGCCGTCCCGGCCGTAGGTCTCCCAAAGGCCGGCACCCAGTCGGATCTGAAGGGCGAAAAGCTTCTTTGAGACTGCATCGGCGAACACCCCAGCGGATTCTCTAAGGATGGTCGGGGCGAAGGAATCGGTAAGGTCGATTCGCTTCTGGGCCGGGTAGAGTTCCGTCACCGCATTCCCTGCTGCATCGACGGCTTCGGGTCCTCCCTTGGAATCGAGTTTCTTCACGGTGGTGTCCTCGGCTCGAATGTCGTAGCCGGGGAAGATGGCGGTCTTCACAACGAATTGGACGTAGGGACCCAGCCATTCAATGGAAGGAATACGGTACAGGTAGGTGGAGCTGAAATCAAAGGCGTCCAGGCTCTTCACGAAGTCGTTGAGAAGGGGGGTCTTCATATAGCTCAGTTGCCACCCGAGGGTGTTGGACCAAACGTGTCCTCCTTCGTGGATGTAGTCGAGTCCGCCGTTGATGGCGAGACCGAAGTTCCATGTGGATCCGTCCGCGTTTCCAACAACGTTGCTGTTGTGGCTGAAACCCAGGTTTCCGCTTGCCTTGAGCATGGGGTGCCAGCCCGGAAGCTTTTTGGCCATTTCCTCTTCGATTTTCAGCTTGTCGGGGACGTACTCTGGGGTGTCCTGGGCAAATGCGGCTCCGACGT
>CALFHQ010000424.1 GCA_937876385.1 uncultured Pseudomonadota bacterium | reverse complement strand
GCCTACCGATTGCTGGCTCGAGCCGACCGGGATTCCTGGGCGAACTTCGTCCTGTTCTCTCTCTCCCAGTCCCTTCGCCACCTGGCCGTAGACGAGTTTCAGGACACCGCGCTCATCCAGTGGGAGGTGCTGGCACCCCTCATCGACCTCCTATCCGGAATCGACACCCAAGAGTCGGGTACCGTCTTTTGCGTGGGTGACCTGAAACAATCCATCTATCGATTCCGCCAGGCAGAACCCGAGTTGATGGCCGCGGCCGAAACAACTCTGGCACAAAAGGCCGCAGTTGCCGGGCGAGAATTCGAGTCCATTCGTTTGCCCGCGTCCTTTCGCTCGAGCCCAGCCGTACTGTCCTTTGTGGACCGGGTCTTTGAGCTGGAGGACGAGGACTACCCCAGTCTTCCCACGGGTGAAACCACTCGAGTAGACCCCTTTCGAGATGGAGCGTCGGCGTACGGTTCGGTGGTCGTGGAGCCGGTGTTTGGACCGGAGGCAGCATCGGAGAGTCTGCCTGAGGAGGAGGAAGCTCGCTTTCCCACTCCTTTGGAGCGCCGAGCCCGGCTGGACGGGGAGCAACCGTTGGACGCCGAGGTGCGAGGAGCTCGCTGGATGGCAGAGCTGGTGGAGGGTCTCGTCGGCACGGAACCTGTGTGGGACCCGGGGGCTAAGCGCCATCGCCCGGCTCGCTACAGCGACATCGTGGTCCTCTTCCAAAGCCGGACGTACTCCGATGTGTTCGAAGAGGCGTTCAAGGAGCGCCAGTTGCCCTTCGTGACGGCGGGAAAGAGCGGCATGGAGAGCCGCTCCGAGTTCAAGGACCTGTTGAATATCCTGCAGTTCATCTTGAAACCGAGGGACGAACTGCTTCTCTACCTGGTGCTCCGTTCGCCCCTGTTTCGGGTCTTTGACAATGACCTCGTGAAGATGCAGACGATTCCACACCACATGAAGGGAAAGGGGGGACGGAGGGCTGGACTTCTGGCGGTGTTGCGAGAGCTTTCGGGGGACCGCCGCCTTCCCCAAAGCCTGAAGAACGCACTGCCTCGCATCGAGGAGCTTCTCTCCTTCTTCAGGAAGCGTCCAACCGAGCTGTTCGTTCACCTGGAGCGACGTTTCCGATGGATTGAAGTCTACGAAGCGCTGTTCAACCCCGGGGTCAGCTCCAACATTCGACTCTTCTGGGACAAAGCCGTGGAGCTTGAGAACCGGGGAATCGGCACCCTTGAGGCGTACGTGCAGTACCTCAAACAGCTTGCCTCGGGAGCCGAGTTCTCCGACGCACCGCTGCCTGCAACGGATCAGGGGGGGATGGTTCGCTTCATGACCATCCACGGTGCCAAAGGGCTTGAAGCCCCCATCGTGATCCTCCCCGACACCTTCCGAGGAAAGGGCCCCCAAATGAAGCAGTCGACCCCGTTGGCTCTTCGAAATGCGGCGGACCGCCGAGTACAATCCCTCATGCCTTCAGTGAGCAAGTTGTATCCGCTGGCCGGCTCGTTGGGGCAACCGGATCCCTACTTTGACCTGGAAGCAGCAGAAGCTGCCCGTTTTCGGGAGGAAGAGGCCTGTCTCCACTATGTCGCCTTGACCAGAGCCCGAGACCACTTGTTCATCGCCGGATTCGCACGAACCCTGAAGGCTCAGGCCCAGTCCACTCTTCACAAGGCTTCCTACCAGGCCATGGAGAATTGGGCGGATGACCTCGAAAACCATCCAGAGAGCGGGTGGACGGTGGAACGAGAAGCCGTCGACAACCACGAGTTTCCAGAGCTGGGGACGGAGCGCTTCATCGTTCGGTACGGTGCTCGTCCCGTAGTCGAAGAGGCC
>CALFHQ010000423.1 GCA_937876385.1 uncultured Pseudomonadota bacterium | reverse complement strand
CGACTCCAGGAGAACTTTCCACTGAGTCAAAGGTTCCCCTTCGCACCCTTGCCCGAAGCTGGCGATGGGGTTTTCCACTCGGGAGAAATGCAGGTCGGTGACTTCGAAGACTTCCTGGGGGGTGGGAACGAAGGCGAGGCGCTCATGGTTGGCAAGGACCGGCCCGTTCTGCTTCGAGATGCATCCAAAACACTGTGCGTTGCAGCTTCGAGAGGTTGGCAGAGGGGCCTCCCATCGCTTCAAGAACAAATTCTGGGCCGCTCTGCAGCCGTACTCCAGGGCGCACCGTTGAAGCTGCTTCAAGAGGCGATTGTCGGGGAGCTTCGCCAAATCCCTGTCGATGCCGTTGCGAATCTTCGACTCATCGAAGAGGTTCGGGTCCTGGCGTCGTTCGGGGTCAATTCGAAGAGTGGTGGTCCAGAACCGTCCATCTGCCCATCCCACAGCGGAGTAGGCAAACAGGGGCAACGGCGCTGCGTCGGGGAGGGTTCGGTAGGCCGGATGTGCCAACCTCAGATAGGCCGGAGCCAGAAAGACCGAGACGGCCTGGGTGGGGCCATCGGGGGTCTCGGCGAACTCGACGAGATGGGAGCGTTTTCCAGAAAAGCCCAGCGGTGCTCGTCCCGGCAACACAAACAGGTCGCTCCCGGAGGGCATGGGAATCAGTTCCTCGATGGTCGGCTCCCGGAGGCTGTATCCATCCCACACGGCCATTCTCAGGTCGGGGTGGTCGAAGACCTGCCCGGTGCGGTCCGCATAAATCATGCTCGGAATTCTTGAAACGGTGGAGTCCAAACAAACCCTCGCAGTGTGTCCCCTCATCGGAGGATGAAGGGTCAGATGTTCGGTAGGATGCTACCACAAGGATGAGAATCCCGCTACCATGGGACGCTCCTCTCGCCCCCCTTTTTGCTTGATTCGAGTCCAGTTTCAGGGCACCCTGAGCGCACTATGAATCGAGTAGACCTAAGTGGAACCATATCCAGAATCGTCTTCGTGAATCCCGACAATGGGTACACTGTAGCCCACCTTCGAGAGATCGATTCGCCGACGCACAGTGTGGTGGTCGGTGTCATGCCGTCTGTGATGGAAGGGGACGAGGTCCATGTGCAGGGTCTGTGGGTGAATGACCCTCGCTTCGGCCGCCAGATTCGCATCGAGACGATAGAGCCGGTGTTGCCATCTACGGCAGAAGGGGTGCGACGATACCTCTCCTCCGGGGCCATTCACGGGGTTGGAAAGGCGCTGGCGGAGCGGCTGGTGGAGTTCTTTGGGGACACGATCCTTGATGTCCTGGAGAAGCACCCCGAGCAGCTACGAGACGTTCCAG
>CALFHQ010000422.1 GCA_937876385.1 uncultured Pseudomonadota bacterium | reverse complement strand
CCAACAGGTGAGTGTCAGTGCAAAGAGAGCGGGGGTTGCAGTGTAACGAACCACGGCGAGACAACGGGGCACTTGTGGTTGTTCTGGATGGTCTTGGGGTTGCTTTGGGCAGGTTTCAGGCGTCGGGGGAGAGAAAGTCCTTCGTGTTCTTTGTGATGAAGTGCCACAACTGATCCAGCCCTTCACCCGTTTTTGAACTCACCGGAAGCACCTTCACAGGGTGTGCTGCCAACTCCAACTCTCGAGCTCGCCTCATCTTCACTCGTTGCGCCGCTTTCACGCGGTCCCATTTCGTCATGATGATCAGAGCTTTCATGTTCCGGTTGGTCAAGTAGGCCAGGAAGCTCAATTCCTCTTCCCCCACGGGTCGTCGGGGATCGATGAGGATGACGCACGCCTTGGGGTTGTCGGGAAATTCGAAGTAGCGGTCCACCAGAACCCGAAAGAACTGCCGCTCTCCTTTGGAGATCTTCGCATAGCCATATCCCGGAAGGTCGGCGAAGGTGAAGGCGTCGTTCACCCGAAAGAAGAAGATGGCTCGAGTCTTCCCCGGGGTGGAGCTGGTGCGAGCGAGATTCTTCCTCTTGAGCAGGGCGTTGATGAGGCTGCTCTTCCCAACATTGGAGCGTCCAGCAAATGCGATGTGTGGGGTATCATCCCTTTTGAGTTGCTCGGGAGTGTGGGCAGCGAGGTGCAATTCAGCAGAACGGATCAACATGGAAGCTCCTGTCTCGAGACCGATTGCCGATCTCCAATGCGTGCGCCGCTGAGGATAACCGAAGCGGGCGATTTGAACAAGGAAGGGAGTGTCAGGTGGATGCTGATGGGGCGCGTCCCCCGTCCGACTGCCGGTCTATTCTTCGTATCTAAACATCATGGAGAATTCGGCGGTGCAGATGCCGGAGCTGGGCTTGGCGAAACGGAAAATGGCCAGACGCTTGGCGGCGCAAATCGCCACCGGCTCCATACTCTCGGGCTCACCAACGACTCTTACTCCGATGCCTCGGCCTGTCTCGGAAATGGAGAACTTTGCAGTCAATTTTCCTGACACCGTGGGGTCCTTCATCAGGGACCTCTCGTAGCAGAATCGGAAAGCAGCAGCTCGAGTGCGCACTACCTTGACAATGTCGCGCTCCTTGCATTCTCCCCCTACGGTCATCGGGCCGAACTTCATCTGGGTCTTGTGCTTCCGCTCTCGGAGAGAATGTCGGCTGCCCAATTCGCTCCGGCCGATGACAGGGTCCCCCAGCCCGAACCTTCCCAGATTTGCTGGGGAGATTTCCATGGGCAAGAGGACGCCACAGGGCTGTGGCAGTGTTGAACTCAGTTCAACGTGCTCCCCGACGTCGAAAAGACACTGTCGAACCGCGCCGGAAGGAGCAATTTTGGACAGGACCTTGGCTCCGCCTGAAGGTTTCCCAGCTTCAAAGTAAAGGAACATGTCTGCCTGGCTCGGTGCGTCCAGAACATCCTTCTCCATCAGTGCGCCGCAGCACAAGGCTGATGCTTCGAGAACTGGTCCAATCTGCTCAACGATGGGCGATGCATCACAACCCTTCTGCTCGACGATGGGGGAGCGAAGGTAAGCATGAACGACTGGCGACCCGGCCCATGGGCCGGTGGCACTTGGGGCGCCAATGGGGTGTCCGGTGCGCCGCACCGGTGGGAACATGGCATATTCCGAAGGGGACTCACTTTCCTCTTGCATCTCCTCCTCTTCTTCTTCGAGCTTTTCTTCCTCGAACTCTACCCGTCGAAGGTCCTTCTCCTGTCCCCCCCGAGCCTCCGCAGCGAGTTGTTCCTCGTACCAGCGTGGAGGAGGGAGGAAATCGACTTTCTCGAACGAAGCCTCCTTCAACAGAACCGGGGCCGGAGCGGGAGCAAGCTCTTTGGCTGCTTGCTGGGGCTGTGGAAGGGCGCAGGGGGGAGTTCCGGCTGCTGATTTGGGTCCCGATCGGAATTCACATTGGAAGTAGTTGGTGAATGCCGGGGAGAGGTCACACTGGATCTGTTCGGCTTCAAAGCCCCCAGTGACCTCTGCGTCAATTTCTGCCAGAAGATTGGGCATGTCCTGGTCAACGGCACGAAGCATTGGTTCGTCTAGACCGGCACGTTGGAAGAAGCGAGATTGGACCCTAGCTGGCAGCTCTTTCAGCCTGCCTTCGGTGACTACCCACATGCGATTCTTCAGCGTGCCATCGACGCAAGTTCGGTAGTTTTCGTTGGAGAGGGGAGAGTCGGCGCCGGCGCGTCCGGCGATCTCGGAAGCGGTTCGGATTTGCGCCTCCAGCCGGGTTGCCAGCTCCTTTCCCACAGAGAGCTGAGCACATTTCGCCGTCTGGAAACCCTCTCGCAACGCCACCGACAGTGCGGCCCGGTCCCACTTTGCGAGGGGCTCTTTGAGCCATTTTCCGTGCATGGATATTCGAGGGTCGAAGTCCCAGTCGTCTGGACCAACGACCACTTCTACCGGTTTGTGGAATGGAGCCTCGAGGGAAAATGTGTACTGGTGTTCGAACTGAACCTCGGGGGCTGGAACCAGGGTTTCGTTGGAGTCGCCACAGGTTCCCGAGGACATCGGGTGCAGGCTCTCGTCGGGGCAGATTCCACCCTGTTCGGTTACCTGCAGACCAATGATTCCGCCCCTCTCCCAGGGGTTCAAGGTGGCCCCGGGGAGGTCTGTGGCGGTGACGGGATAGGCTTCTCCCCATCCGTCTGTGGAGGGTTCCGGCGTCTCGGGGTAGGGCACAGGAGCAGCACCTTTGCACCGGACGAAACGACTGCGACGCACAATAGAGATTCGGGTGTTTCGGGGACTCTCCGGAGGGACGAAGCCTGCGGTCAGGGTGCCGGCTTCCAGCGGTTCGCAGGTAGGCGACGCTTGGGGGGCAAGGTCCGCAGAGCTGTCCACAGCCGCAGTCTGTTGCGGGGATGGAGAGGCCTTTGGTGGGGATGGGGGCTTTGTCGAGGGGGCGCCGTCGCTCTTTGGCTCGCTCGTGCAGGCAAAGACAAGAAGCACATAAAAGGCAGAGCAGACAATTGCTGGTGTCTTCAAAGTTGAAACCTCCGGTTTCAGAAGGAATGTCATTGGGGTCACCGATAACGGGGCGTCTCCGGCGTCGAACTTCCTGATGCGATGGTACAATTGCGAGGTTATAGGGTGAACGGGGCCCTGTCAACGGAAGCGCAGCGTCGCAGCGGGGATTCTTTCGGGGGGGTGTTACGGGAGAACGTAGTCAACCAGTTCCAGTGCTTCGAAGCCTGGAACTGTGGTGGCCTTCACGATACCGATGTGATCCTTTACCCAGTAGTCGACTCCGAAGTCGCTGAGGTCGGTGGAGTTCTCCACGAATCGGTAGTGAATGCAGCCCTCGATTGTACCTGCGGGGACTTCTACGGTCTCGTTGAGTGACACCAGTTCATAGTCCAGGGTGATCTCGAAGGGCATCTCATCTTCGTCGATGATGAAATGGCCGGTTGCCTGGGTCTGAGTCGTGGTGCCGGGTTCAATCAGAAAACTGCCCGACAGGGGCTCCTCGAAGAAGTAGGCAAAGGAGGGCTCGTCTGCATGAGCCCCTTGATAGACCTCGACGCCGCCGGTTTCCATGCCCTCTGCTGTGTGGTTGGCCCAGATGATGAGGCCGTGGACCTGATCGAGGCTGAAGTCTCCCAACTCTACGCGCCGGTATTCGTGGCCGAATTTGTCCTCTCGGATTCCGAACTTTCCGGGGACGTCGTAGGACCCCAACTCCCCGTACTCAAAGCTGTAGAGTCTGTAGGTGAACGTGGTGGCAGGGTCGGGAGCGATGAAGCCGGGTTCGTGGGTGCCGCTGTCCTCTTCGGTGGTGCTGTCCTCCCCTTCCGGGAGATCCTTCTGTGCCAGCAGATCGTCCGGGGCCGAAAGATCTTCGTCGGATTGGGCGTCCTGGGAGATCGCCGAATCCTCTTGAGTGGCCAGGTCGTCTTTCGCTTTGGTGGAGTCGGTGCCACACCCGATGACAAGACCAGAACATACAAAGACCAACAAGAAACCACAGGAGACAAGTTTGTTTTTCATGAGATGACCTGCAATGTGATAGACAGACCCCAGATTTGACACATTTGGGGGAACCTGTCAAGGGAGAGCAACAAACGCAAGCCGTCTTGACGAACGGTATTTGGAAGGGCACCTTTTCTGTAACGACAAGAGGAGTTGATATGTACGAGCTGAAACGACTGAACAAGAAGCCGGTGATTCACCCCACGGCGTGGGTGGCTCCGGGCGCGGTGGTATTTGGGGACGTCACCTTGGATGAAGAAGCGAGCGTGTGGTTCAACTGCGTTCTTCGAGGTGATGTGGGGGCGCTGAAGGTTGGAAAACGGTCGAACATCCAAGATTTGAGCCTGATGCACGGGGTCTTGGACGAATACGACAGCATCGTTGGAGACGACGTCACCGTGGGGCACTGCGCCATCGTCCACGGGTGTGTCGTCGAGGACCGTTGTCTCATTGGAATGGGGGCGAAGATTCTATCCGGCGCCGTCATTGGAGAGGAGTCCATTATCGCTGCCGGAGCCGTCATTCTCGAAGGGCAGAAGATTCCCCCGCGTTCCCTGGTGGTAGGCCTCCCTGGCAAGGTCAAGAAGACCCTGGGAGCCGCGGACCTCGAAATGATCCGCGGCTACGGCGTCCACTACTTGAACTACAAAGAAGCCTACAAAGCCCTGGGACCCGAGATTGCCGAGCTGTTCAAGACAGTTTGACTTGGAAATCGAACGTTCAAGGCAAGGGCTCCCCGAAGGGGTTGCCCGAGCCTGCGCCCCGTCCCAGGGGCGCTACGTCGTAGCCTGGGGACTCCAGCGCTTCTCGCACTGGTTCCCCAGGTGGGCGTGGGCAAACCCCGCACGTCGATGCAAAATCGTTGTTGATGGCTCGAACGTCGATTCAACATCGTCGTTGATGGTTCGCGCGTCGATTCCAAATTGTCGTTGATGGTTCGCGCGTCGATTCTGGATCGTTGGAACGGCGGCGGGGCTGCTAGACTTCCACCGTATCCCGTCCAACAACGAATTTCTTTCCGCCGAGGTGATGGAGGGTGGGGAAGTCTTTGGTGTTCCAGACGTAGTCGGCGTCGAGGACTCCTTTGCGGCAATGGGCCGCTACCCCTTCCACCACGATGATGCCGCGGTCTCTGGATGCCTCGGAGTGAACCAGCTTGCACTCGATCCAGGCAGCGGATTGCTTGACTAAGGGGAGGGTTTCGATGCCGGTGCCTCGAAGCATCTCGATGTTTCGCTCCCGAACCTTGTCGAAGTCATTTCCGCTGTGGGTGCCCACATAGTAAAGAAGATCCAGGTCGGCCTCGGAGGGGACGTTGATTCCCAGGGCGCCGGTCTTCATGATATTCAAGTAAGACTTGTGGCTGCGACCAATGGCCAGAGCAAACCGTGGCGGTGATTTCCGCTGAGGCACGCACCAGGCGACGGTGCAGACATTGGACTTGGAACCGTCGCTGGAACTGACCATCACGACCGGGCCGTAGTTGACGAGTCGCGTGGCTTTCCCCAGCGGAACGGATTGGATACTCTCTAATGTGTTCATGTTGTCTCCTGAACCTTCAATTGAATCTACAGCCGGTTACCTGAAAACCAGCTAAACAGGGTCATCTCGACCAGCGATCATCCCCGTAGGCTGCGTCAGTCGGCTCATGGCTTGCTCGAAGTACCAAATGTACGCCTCCGCTGCCATGTGCGCCGACTTCCTTGCCTTCAGGGCGCTCACTGCCCGAGCTAACCCTGTTTGATTATCAATTAACAAGATCCTGTTTAGAAACAGGCGCAATTGTCCCCGACGCACTGCCCCCCGGTGTGTCCTGTGGCTTGGCACTGCGAAGAGCAATCAGTGTCGATGCAGCCTCCACCGCTTCCCGACGGACACTTCGTAGAGGCGTCCACCTGGGCCACCGTGCATAAAGCCGCTTCCATCTGGTCCTTTGGGAACCAGAAACCCTGGAAAGTGGCGCTGCACTGGTTGGTGAGCTCTATGCAACCACTGAAGATGATGCGAATGTACCCGGCCATTTCCAAGCCTGAAAATTCGAACGTGAACACGGCCACGGCGGCGGGAATTCCCAGAATGTCCTCGGTCGCCCAGTGGACCACCTCGGGTTTGGAGCCGTAGCTCTCTTCGATGAGGCTCATGGCGTAGTTGTTCAGGGTCGGCAAGGTCCAGTCGAGCCCTTCCAAGTGGGCGATGTGAGTGAACACCGCAACTTTCTGGCTCTGGTCTGCGGCCAGGATGAGGTCGTTGTACTGCCCGAGGATAACCCACACAGCCGGGGCCCATTGGGTGCAGCCATCCGTGGTGATCATGATCTGCTGCCAACCCACCGGGACCGTTGAAACGGACATCGCACCGCACTCTACCGCTTGAGTGTACATGGCCTCGGCTAAGGGGTCATCAAAGGAGGAAGCGTCGGATTCATAGATGGGAGGAACGTCTTCTACTGCTGCTGCATCCGGTTCTTCTTGTGGATTGACATCGCAGGAGGAAGCGAGGAGCAAAACGAGCAACCAACTGAGACTGCGTGTCATGTTGAAACCTCCCACTGCCCGGGTTGAAAGCTCGCTTGCACGAGTGCTGCGTCCGTTGGACCCGATTGATGGTAGCTGAGAACGGCGATTCGGGCAAAAATGAGCCGCCGATTCGTTGACACTCCAGGGTGGATAATGATACGAGGGTAAGTTGCAAAGAAGACGGTTCTGTCCCCTGCCAAAGGGGTGCTGCAAGGAGGATACCGCTGTGAGCAAGTTGACCATGACGCAGATTCTTGAGAAGGGATTGGAGATGGAAGTCAATGCCCGGGCCTTCTATCAGGACGCCACGAAAATTGTGAAACACCCAGGCGCACGGAAGATGCTGACGGAGTTGGCGGCAGAAGAGGACGAGCACGTCAAGCTGTTCTCTCGAGCTCTTGCCGGCGAAGACGTGGAGTTTGGCAAGGACGCACCCACTCCCAAGCAGGATCTGAAAATTGGTGAGTATCTGGCCAATCGGAAGGTCGTCGAGACATCGGATCCAGGGGATATCCTCGTCGCTGCCATCAAAGCCGAAATGGCGGCCATCAAAATCTACGGCGAGTGGGCAAAGCAGGTCGACGACCCGAAAATCGTTGCGTTCCTGGAAGGTCTTGTGAAGGAAGAGAGTGTCCACAAGGCGCGTTTGGAGAGAATGTACGATGATGAGTTCCTCACCGACAATTAGGCAAGGTCATCTCGTGTTTGATTGACGGACGAAAACTCTCCCCCCCCCCTCGGAGGTACTCCCCCTCGTGATTGAGATCATGCACCCGTTCCTCTTTCTTGTGATTGTCCTGCCCTTTCTGGCGTGGCTTTGTTCCCTCTTTCTTCCCCAACGCTCGAGCCGTTGGACCGGAGGCTTGCTTCTGGCCGGTTGGATGGGGTTGATGGTGTGGCTGCTGATGGAGAGCTTCGGCACTGACGACCCCAGGGAACTTTTCGCTTCCGTGCTGTGGCCCATGTTTCAGACCCCCGCTTTGTACGCCGATTTGGGACTTCGAGGGGGCAGCGTAATTTTGGGAGCGTCCCTTGCGCTGGGAGGGGTCGTCGCCGTGGCGTACTGGCTGACGAATTCCGCTTCATCCAACTCGAGGCAACGGATTCTGGCTTTGTGGCTCGTGGCCACAGTGGTTTTGTGGTCTCGAAATGGGCTGCTTGCGGCTGGAGCGTTTGCCGTGTGGCAGATTGCGGCGAGTGGCACAGGAAGACGTGACGGTGTGTCTCGGCTCTTGGGGCTGAGCTCGGCAGGTTTGGTGCTGGCCGGCTTCAGTTTGTTGGCGCTTTACAACCATCAAGCTCCCGACCGGTGGGGGCTGGGTTCGGCGGACTGGAAGGCCCTCGAACTGTTCTGGGGCAATGCAAAGTCATCGGGTGCCAGTGTCAACAACGTGCATCTGCTGGCCGGATTGTTCACCCTGGCTTTTGTGGCAGCGATGGCCGGGAGTGGATTGGAGATAAACCGCAGCGACGGGAAGAAGCGGGAGGGCATTGTCTCCTGGCTGCTTGCCGCTGGGATTCCGGCGATCCTCGTCGTGCGCCTGGCATTTTTGTGGGAGCGTTGTTCACCCCCTGCGTTGTGGACCTTCCTGGCTCTCATGGGTGGGGGAGTCATATGGGCGTTGTGGTGGCTCTTGCGAAAGGGCTCGACGAAGGCGCTTCCGGGGGTGGAGTCAGCCTCTCGTGATTGGGGACTCATCGCACGCCGCCAGGGTGTCGCCATTGTGACTTCGAGTCTTGCTGTGTGGGGATGGTTCTTATGGACGTGGTTGAACTGAGGAGGTTTGGAGGATGGCTCTCTTGAAGGCTGAGTGGGCTGGGTGGACCATGCGTTTTCAACCCACCGCCCGCCAACTTATCACCCTCCTGACGCCCCTGTTG
>CALFHQ010000421.1 GCA_937876385.1 uncultured Pseudomonadota bacterium | reverse complement strand
GTCGAACGGTTCAAAGAACATAACGATCAGCGAGCCTTCGAAGCAATCATCAACAAATACGAGAACCAGATCTATCGATTCGGGTTCCGGATGTGTGGCCAGGCTCAAGATGCCGAGGATGTGGTCCAGGATACCTTTGTTTCCGCATACCGATATCTCAAAGGGTTCCGTGGGGATGCGAGCCTGCTCACCTGGCTGTTGAAGATCGCATCCAGCGCCTGTCTCAAGAAGCGGCGTTTGAAGAAGGATGAACCGAGACGTCACGTCTCCCTGGACGACGTACAGGAAAACGGGGCAGTGGAGTCGGTGGCAAAGACGGATGAAGACGTCTCTCCCGTCTCCCTCGTGATCAGTCATGAGGTGCGGCGACGGCTCCAGGAGGTGCTGGCGGAGATTCCCGAGCACTACCGCGTCGTGTTGGTTCTTAGAGATCTGGAAGGACTCTCCACCAAGGAGGTGGCAGAGACCCTGGAGATTACAGAAAGTGCTGCCAAGGTGCGTCTGCACCGGGCGCGTTCGATGCTATACAAGCTGTTGGCCGAGGTTTACGATGTGTCCGACGAACACGAAGCTGCGAAGTGACCAGTGTGGTGATGTGTTGATGCGCCTGAGTGCTTTCATCGACGGTGACCTGGAAGATTGCTGCTGTGACGAGTTGGCAGCGCATCTGGAATCCTGTCCCGAGTGCGCCCGGAAGAGGGCGGAGATGGAGGGACTCATCGAGCTGTGCAAAGGGGTGGCAGAGAAGCCCGAAGTACCTGAATTGTCCTCTTCTTTCAGGGAACGATTGCGCAAGACCTTGTGCCTCGAAACCGAGGACTGATCCCTGTTTTTTCAGGCAGTGTTGCGGGAAAGGTGCTCTTGACGAGAGCGTGCCATGCGGGGTCAGTCCGGGGTGGGAGCATGCCTCGGGGGCTCAATCTCTCCCATCTGAGTGCTTCCGTTGAAAACAACCCCTTTTTGCATGTAGAGGGAACCGGTCACGACGTTCCCAACGAGCACGGCGGGGCTGTGAAGCTCGACGCAGTTGCTGGCTGAGATATTGCCCGTCACTTTCCCCTGGATGACCACCGTCGGCACTTCGATTTCTGCCTCAACCTTGGCGTTTTCACCAATGATGAGGGTGCCGCCCGAGAAGACGCGGCCTTCGAAAATACCGTCCAGCCGTACCACTCCGTCGAAGGTCAATTTCCCTTCGAATTCACTTCCCTTTCCCAGCACGGCGATAATGTCTTTTGGCTCAATGGAATTGAGAACGGAATCGTCCACGACGGAACCTCCAGGATTCGAGAAAACACCGAGTTCAGGCTAGTGCAGGCTGGGTAGCCTGTCAATTTTCAGGCATGATCAGTGCGATTCTACACTGAACCTGCCGCTTTTCCAGCAGTTCGTGAGCCTCGTCGGCTGACTGGATGAGAAGGATGAGAGAAGCCCCGCGTGAGCCGTATCAACGAGCGACTGCAGAAGACCCCACTTTGTAAAAGTGGGCTCCGATTGGATTGCTTCAGGCTACCCGACAAATTCTCGGGCGTGCTCACCACAATCATGGACAGATCCCGTTCCGTCCGTAGGGGTTTCAGCAATATCGCTCTCTACGAACCCCGCAGGGCTCTCAGGGCAATGATAACACTTGGGGGGGACAAAGTGAAGAGGGCCAGAGGAAATTGGAGGGGGATTTCAGAGTTCGTCGCGTTGCACGAGGATCCGTCGAGATTGGCCGTGAACGAGGGCGGGATAGCCCTCGTCGTGGAGGAGCCGGCGGAGTACGTCACTTTCCAGGATGGTGAGAAGTCGTGGGATGAATTCCGGTGGAACCATCCGATTCTTCACAAGTGAGCAGATGACGCGGGAATTGGTCGTCCAGCGAGGATTTGCCAGGAAGAAGCGAAGGGCCTCCTCGGCGAGGGTTTCCAGGGACGCATAGTCGACGGCTTCCTGGATCTCGAGTTCGGGATTCTTGAGAACCCAGACGTGGGTGCTCTTGTCTCGGTCCTGGATGAGAATTCGTCGCTCTGTTTCCGAACCGGAGATCGCCAGCCGTCGTTTCTGAGCGGTCTTCAGGTGCAACAGCCTCTCTCGAAGGGCTGCCCCGTCGGGGATGGGGTCAATTTCCACACCGGATGCTTCCTGCAATTCCTCCTCTTTGGGAGAGGCCTGTAGGGTGTTGGCAGAGCCGTGCCTCTCGACCCACCGGTCCAGTTGATGAATTCGTTGGGCCAGATCTTCTCGGGAGGTGGTGATGTGGTCCGCCGATTTGTGGCTCCATTCGTGGTTTGGGAGTTCGAGGGGGGATGTTCGTTGGCCTTGGGTGAAGGGAGGGTGATCGTTGGCCCCTTCTGAATCTCTCTTGCCGCCGGGAAGTTCGGTCGTGCTCTCCTGCATCGTTGGTGCGCTGCTCGAGTGCGCACCTTGTGAGTATTGCTCGTTGCGCATTGCCTGGAAAACGGGGAGAACCTCCACCCCTCGGTTGAGCGGCTGGGTCACCCCGGGATCCATGGTTCGAACTCGGGGGGACTGTATCCTGTCCACTGTGCTGGGAGGGGGTGGAGCTGAACCTTCTCGCTCCCGGGCGATGGCCT
>CALFHQ010000420.1 GCA_937876385.1 uncultured Pseudomonadota bacterium | reverse complement strand
CCTCAAGATTGCCTTCTTCAAGTTGGGAGATACCTGTTTGGAACTCCTCGCCCCACTGGGCGAAGATTCCCAAATCGGCAAGTTCCTTGAGACGAAGGGAGAAGGCATTCACCACATCGCCATTACAACCCCCGACATCGACCAGGAGATCGACCACCTGGGAGGCTGCGGGGTTCGCATGGCGACGCCAAAGGCGTCAATCGGCGCCGAAGGCTTCCCCATTGCATTCGTTCACCCCAAATCCAGCCACGGTGTACTCCTCGAACTCATCGAGAAGGTTTAGAACCCCAGGCTGTCGAGGGCGCTTTGAACTACAACGAGTTTCGTGAGTTGGTGGCGAACCAGCCGCTGACACTGGCATACTTCTCCACCGACGACTGTACGGTGTGCAAGTCGCTGAAACCCAAAGTCCTCGGTCTCCTGAAAGACCACCCGGATTGGACCCTCACCTACGTCGATTCCTACGAGTCGCCGGAAGTCGCCGGACAACTCCTGGTGCTCTCGGTGCCGGTGATTGTGCTCTTTGTGGAAGGACAGGAGGCGGGGCGCTTCGGGAGACATCTGGCCTTGGACGACCTCGAACACTCCCTGGGTCGATTCGAATCCTTGCTGCAAAGCTGACCCCCTGGTACGTTGCTCGGCGCCCTTTTCACTCGCATCCCAGACCATTCCGGCTATACTGGTTCGCATCTCGCCTGAAGCGAGACAGCGACGACGGATGTGGGCACGAGAAAACCCTGCGCCTACGGTTCGCAGCCCCTGGAGGAGCGACTTGGACGTCTTAAGTATTGTACAAAGTGGAGTCGAAAAGCCTGCCCGCTACCTGGGCCCCGAATTCTACCCGACGGGGAAGCCGACGCCGAAGACCGGCGACTTGATGGTGGCGCTGGGATACCCCGACCTGTACGAAATCGGGATGTCCAACACCGGACTCCGCATTCTCTACTCCATTTTGCGCAGAGAAGCCGGGGTGTTCGTCGACCGAGCCTTTTCCCCCTGGCCAGACATGGAGAAGTGGCTGCGGGAAAGCGAGACAACATGGTTCTCGAGGCAACTCCAGAGACCGCTGCGCGAGTTCGACCTGCTGGGATTCTCCCTGCAGTACGAACTGACCTACTCCAACCTGTTGAACATCCTGGACCTGAGTGGAATCCCCCTTCGAAGCGAAAAGCGAACCGACCAAGACCCTCTGGTCATTGTCGGGGGCCCCTGCTCCACCCACCCGGAGCCCGTGGCTCCCTTCGTGGACGCCGTTCTTATCGGCGATGGAGAGGAAGTCCTTGTGGCCTTCGTTCGCACCTTGAAGACGCTCAAGGGGGCTGGGGCCAGTAGAGCCCGAATTCTCGAAGAAGTGGCCAAGATTGACGGCGTCTACGTGCCCTCGCTGTTTGAAGACGACAACCTTCCTGTCGTTCAAAAGCAGGTGGTCCGTGACATCGACCAATACCTTCCTTTCCACGATTTTCCCGTTCCCTCGGTGGAAACCGTCTTTGACCGGGTCTCCCTCGAACTGGCCAGAGGGTGTCAACAGGGGTGTCGATTCTGCGAGGCCGGATTCGTCTACCGTCCACCCCGGGAGCGAAGCCTCGAAAACCTCATCACCTGGGCCAACGAAGCCATCGAACTTACCGGCACCCAGGAACTGTCCATCGCCTCGTTGTCCACCGCCGACTACAGCCAGATAAAGACCCTCGTGGAGTCCATGCAGACCGAAACCAAACGGAGAAATGTCTCCCTGGCGGTTTCCTCGCTGCGAGCCTACGGATTGAATGAAGATGTGCTGAGGATGCTCTCCCAGTCCAGGGGTTCGAGCCTCACGTTGGCCCCCGAGGCGGGGAGCCAGCGGCTGCGGGATCTCATCAACAAGAACGTCACCAGAGAGCAGTTGATTCGTTCCGTGGACAAGACCACTCACTATGGCTGGAACCGAATCAAGCTCTATTTCATGCTGGGACTTCCCACAGAAACCCACGAGGATGTAGAGGAGATCGCCCGGTTGGCACACGACGCCTACGATGTCGTCAAGAGACGTTTCAAAGCACGGGCGGAAGTCGTGGTTTCCATCTCCCACTTTGTCCCCAGACCCCACACTCCGTTCCAATGGGAAGCCATGGCCTCCAAAGAGGAACTCCTGGACCGAGTCAACCATCTCCGGTCGAGACTCCGAAGAAAGGGGATCCGGGTGAAGTGGCACACCATCGAGATGTCTCGCCTCGAAGCCGCTTTGACCCGAGGAGACCGAAGCCTGGCAGATGTCATCGAGACGGCCTGGCGAAACGGTGCCCGGTTCGATTCCTGGGAAGAGCATTTGAACTTGAAGATCTGGAACGACGCCTTCAAGGCCCACGACATCGATGCAGGGAAATTCCTCGTCGGGGTGGAGCCCGGAGAACCGCTCCCGTGGTCTCACATCAAGACCCATGTTGCCGAGGAATACCTGTTGAAGGAGCGCGAGCGCGCTCTGAAAGGGAAGACTGTAAAGCCGTGTGAACCCTTTACACCACAGGGAATCTGCTACCACTGCGGCGCTGACTGCGAGGGGGTAAAACAGCCGGAGACGGCTCCAGAACCGCAGGCAACACCGGAAGAAGAAGCAGAAGCAAGAAGGGATAGTATGGCCAAATTCCAGGCGGAAGCCCGGAAGGAGGCTCTACTGACCCATCGATACTGGATTCGATACAAGAAGACTGGACCAGCGACCCTGCTCGGACACCTCGACGTGCTTCGGCACTTCATCTTCGTCTTCCGGCGGGCAGGCTTACCCTTGGCCTACAGCCGTGGGTTTAATCCTCGAGTGCTGCTGTTCTTCCCTCCCCCCCTTCCCTTGGGTGCCGTGGGACTGGACGAGCGGGTGGAGCTGGCGTTGACGGCTCTGGCTCCAGACGACCTCGTAGAGCGACTGAACCGGGTGGGGCTCGATGGCATTGAATTCCTCGACGCAACCCCGGTATATTGGAAGAAGCCAAAGGTTTCAAACGCCCAGGAAGCGGATTTCTATATCGCCATCGAAGCGGCAGACGAGGCCTGGGACGCCCTGGATAAAGTCCTCTCCGGAGACGAACTGGCGCCCCTCGTGAAGCGGCTTGATGTTGATGACCTCGCCTCGTGGTGCCCCAATACTCCCGAGAGCGGTGAACGCGTTGTAGGACTGCGCTGGCGCCTCATCGGGGCCAAACGGGTGGACCGGGTCTTGAGTGAGAAGGTGGAGGGGTTGACCATCAAGTGGCTGGTACGCCGAAAGCTGCACTATCCCCCAATCCCACCACGGGAAGATCCTGTCGACCAGGGAGAGACGACGCAATGAGATGGTGGCTAGTTGTTCCAGCGGTCGCAGTGGCGGTGTTTCTGTCCCAATGCGGGTCCTCGGGACAATCGGGAGAGGACACGGCAGAGGATCTGACAATCGACGGTACGTGCTCAGACAGCAACTTGTGTGCGGATCGAGAGTGCGGGTCGGACGGTTGCGGCGGAAGCTGCGGCGAATGCTCCGATACGTTGGTGTGCAACGACCAGGGCCAGTGCGTCTCCTGCGACCCCATCGCTAACAGCCTGTGCCCCGACGAAGAATATTGCACCTACCTGGCTGAAGCGGACGGTGGTACCACCGGTCCCCTCTGTCTGGAAGCGGGCAAGCAATCCTATGCCGACCCCTGCGGAGGCCTCGATTCGTGCAAAGAAGGAATCTGCATGGAGATCGTGGGGACCGGCATCGGGCAGCGCTGCTACCCGCTGTGCTTGTCCAAATCAGATTGCGATGCGGGACTTCAGTGCCTTGATTTTGACGACGTACCCTACCGGGTCTGTGCCTTGGGGACGAGTCCCTACGAGACCTGCAATCTCCTCGACCAGAACTGCGAAGTGGAAGGGTACGCCTGCTACTACGACACCAACGCGGCCGAGGCCGTGTGCCTGCCCGCCGGCTCGAAGGCTTCCGGAGAGTCGTGCAGCGGCACCCCCAACGACTGCCAGGCCGGTTCCACCTGTCTCTCCAACTCTACTCAGTTTGTCTGCCGTTCTTTCTGCAGCACGAAGCCAGGGGGCGAGCCCTCCTGTGACCCCGACGGTCCCACCCCAAAGTGCACCAATTACTATTCCGCTCAGTCGGCTGGTTATTGCATCGATTGATGGCTTGCTCGACGTAGCGAAGTACGCCTCCGTCCCCGATGCCACCCTCCGTCCCCGCTAGGACCCCCCGTTCCCGAAACGCCTCGTCCTTTCTCGTTGCCAATCAAGGTCGAGGCGGTATACTCGTGCGTTGTACTGCCCTGTGGTTTCAATCTCGTCACTCCTCTTCGTGGGGTCCGAATGGCAAAAGTAGTCCTCGAAAATATCTGGAAGCGATATGGAGATGTGGAGGTCGTCAAAGACTTCAACTTCACCGTCCACGACAAAGAACTGGTGGTGCTTGTGGGCCCCTCTGGATGCGGCAAGTCCACCACTCTCCGCATGATTGCGGGTCTGGAAGAGATCTCCGAAGGGAACATTTACATCGGGGACCGAAGGGTCAACGATGTGGCCCCCAAGGATCGAGACATCGCCATGGTCTTTCAGGCCTACGCCTTGTACCCCCACTGGTCTGTCTACGAGAACATGGCCTTTGCCTTGAAATTGCGGAAGACCCCGAAGGAAGAAGTGAAGAGTCGGGTTCTCAATGCGGCGAAGATTCTGGAAATCGACCACCTCCTGGACCGCAAGCCCAAGGCCCTCTCGGGTGGACAAAGGCAGCGGGTCGCTATGGGCCGGGCGATTGTGCGGGATCCTTCGGTGTTCCTCTTTGACGAACCCCTGTCCAACCTTGACGCCAAGTTGCGGGTGCAGATGCGGGTGGAGATCAGCAAGCTTCACAACCGCCTTCAGACTACCATTGTTTACGTCACCCACGACCAGGTCGAGGCCATGACGCTGGCGGATCGTATCGTCATCATGAACGATGGCCGCATTCAGCAGGCTGGAACCCCCCTCGATGTCTACGAAAGGCCTGCCAACCTCTTTGTCGCCACATTCATTGGCTCCCCCTCCATGAACGTCCTCAAGGGTGAGTATGACGGGGACAATCTGGTGGTCGGCGGCACCCCCATTGAGCCCACTTCTGAGCAGAAGAGCCGCATGGGTTCCTATCGAGGAGCCATCACTCTGGGAGTTCGTCCCCAACACGTTTCTGTTGCCGAAGGGGGGCGAAATACCGTTCAAGCTCGGGTGGAGGTTGTGGAGCATCTGGGGTCGGAGAAGTTCGTCTATCTGAAGATTGGAGAGCAACCCCTCACCGCTCGCCTTGAGAGCCAGGACCATGCATCGGAAGGACAAGAGCAGTTCTTCGCCTTCGACATGGACCAGGCGCACATCTTTGACGCCGAGGGGCAAAACCTTCTCCTGGATGACACAGAGGTAACGAAATGACACGATGGCTTACACGCTTGGCAGCGATTTGGTTGGTAGTCCCCATTCTGGCGTGCTCCCCTGTGGAAGAAGCAGCGCAGCGGGAGACACAGTTGAAGAAGTTGGCCACGGAAGCAGTTGGCGCCGTGGACTCCCAACGCCTCGACAAGTTGGAAGAGCAGGTATCGAGAGTGGAGAAGAAGGTCGATGGCCTGGCTCAACGAATCGAAAGCGGGGCCGTTGTCGCCCACGCCCCTGCCGTCGCCAATGAGGAGACTCAGGACGTGGAACCGGCAGTCGAAGAAGGCACTCCGGCCACCCAGGAAGTAGTCGAGGCAGTCGAAGAAACGCCCTTCGAATTGACCATTGACCCGCCCACAGAGAAGACCACGGTGGTCCTCTGGCACGCCTATCGCGGTGCAGAGAAGGAAGCCCTGGAGAAGAGCCTCCAGGAGTTCACCGCCCGCTTCCCGACCATCCTCGTCGATCCCCAGGAGGTGCCTTTTTCGGCCCTTCGGGACAAGATCGTCGTCACCGTCCCCCGGGGCAATGGTCCAGACCTCTTCGTGTTTGCTCACAACGTCGTGGGAGACTGGGTTCTCAAGGGAGACATCCTGGTACCCCTCGGGAAATACCTTGAAGAATTCGACGACTATGAAACCTTGAAGCGCTTCATCCCCGACACGGTGCTGGCCCTGGTTTATGAAGGCACTGTGTACGGCTTGCCCCTGGCTTTCAAATCCCACGCACTCTTCTACAACAAGAAGCTCGTTTTGACCCCCCCTCGCACCGTCGAAGAGATGGTGAAGATGGCTCAAGAAGCGCAGAAGAAGTACAGCACCGAAGAGGATACTGTCTACGGGCTGGTTTACGATGCCGGGCTGTTTTACAACCATGCCCTTTGGGCCCACGCTTACGGCGCCCGGGTGATGGACGACAAGGGGAACCCGGATCTGGCAACGCCGGCCATGGCTTCGTCCCTCGAGTTGGTCCGCAGCTTCGCCCAGAAGTATCAGATTCTTCCTGCCTTTGACGATGCGATGGCGACCTTCCTCTTCAACTCCAACCAGGTCGCCTTTGTTATCAAGGGACCGTGGTTCCTAGGAGAGATCGAAGACGGGGTGGACTACGGCGTGGCCGTTCTCCCGGAAGTAGAGCCTGGAAAACCGGGGATGCCCTTCCTGGGGTCTGACGGGGTGTTTCTTTCAAACTGTGCAAAGGACAAGGATGTGGCTTTCCAGGTTATGCGTTGGCTCGTCAGCAAAGAGTGCGCAACCACCCGATTTGTGGATGGGAAACAGCTCGTCGCCAACCGATGGATTTACGACGACGAACAGCTCAACGCCCAGGGTGATCCCACCATGGAGGTCTTCCGCAGACAGGCCGAAAGCGCCGTGCTGATGAGCTCCAGACCTGAAATGCAGGCCGTCTGGACTCCCACCAACAACGCCATCAAGAAGGTGGTTTATGGCGATGTTGAGCCCATGACTGCACTCAAGGAAGCTCAGTCCAAGGTGGAGAGCGACGTCTCGAAGATGGGGAACCGCTAGATGGCAAAGCCCAATACGATTCATTACGCCGTTGCGGCGTTGGTGCTGGGAATCGTGGCGGTGGTCATCGGTTTGGCGACCGTCCGTTACATCGAGCATGGACGAGACATTCGCCTGTCGGTGTACCGTTCAGCGGCCACCAGCGCCGGGTTGGCCTCCGTTTATCGAAGCAACAAGACTCGGGACATCAAGAAGGTGACAAAGCGTCAGGCCGAGGAGTTGATGGCCAACGGCGCGGTGCAAAGAGTGTTCTTCGTCAAGAAGGGCACCCGAATGGCGCTCACCGCCGGGAGCGAAAAGAGCATCCCCATGGAGCCCAAGTTCGTTGCCGATGAAAGCCGCCTCTCCATTTCGCCGGAGACGGATGAGCTGATTCGAATGCTGAAGAAGCTCGACCAGCACTTTGAAGAAGAGGGAGGGGTCGGGACCCTCGACCTTCGAGCCCTCTCGTGGATTCGAACCGAGGGGGATGTCTCCACGGTGGTGAGTTCATACCCGGTATTCGTGGGCGACGAGTTCGTCGGCCTGGCCGGGGTTGAGATGCTTCCAGCGCAAAGTGGCCATCTCCTTCTGGTGCCTGGACTCGCACTGCTCTTTCTGCTGGTGGCGCTGTTCGTTTTGTTTCAGTACCTCCTTCCCGGGCGTTTTCTCCCCTTCGGGCTGTCCTCGCTGGTGGTGTTGGTGGCCCTCGGGGCCCTCTTGTACCACCACAACAGCAAGCAGGTTGACAGCTTCCTCCTGGAGCGCGATCTGGTGACGACTCGGGTGCTCAACCAGACCCTGGCGCCCGCCCCTGAGACGGCGGAAGTGCTGGACAAGCTGTGGAACCAGATTTTCCGAGAGCCCGCCTCGGGGCTGGAGATTCTCCCTGCCGGGCAGGCAGCGTCGGGGGATTTGCAGCCGGTAATCGCCATGGAAGGGGCTTCGGTTGCCATGGAGAAGACCATGGGCCGGACCCTTCCACCCCTCATCGCCGTGTTCGTGGTGCTTCTCATCGGATTCCTGACGGTGCGAGGCCTCGCCGAAGTCGTCTGGGGGATGAGAACCATGCCGGGAGCCTACGCTTACGTCGCCCCGGCCATGATTGGCATGACGGTGCTGGTGTTGGTACCGTTTCTCATGGGAATTGCCCTCGGGTTCTTCAACATGAACTACGAGTTCGTGGGGTTTG